>CAIZLI010000325.1 GCA_903933765.1 uncultured Bacteroidota bacterium | reverse complement strand
GGGTTATTCATAGGTTATGCACGGGTTATTTAAACATAAATTTGTATTTTTGAAGCATACCTTAAAGTAGCATCATGACCATTAGTTATCGCTGGCTGTGTGAATATTTACCAGCACCCATTCCCAAAGAAGCATTATCCACCATATTGACATCGATAGGTTTAGAAGTTGAATCCTTAGAAATGTACGAAAACTTTAAAGGAGGACTTCAGGGCCTAGTGGTTGGGGAAGTACTTGAATTAGTACAACACCCAAATGCAGATAAATTAAAACTGACTAAAGTGAATGTGGGCGGAGACCGTCCATTGAATATTGTTTGCGGCGCATCCAATGTGGCCGTAGGACAAAAAGTGGTCGTTGCACAAATAGGCACAACCATTTATCCAAAAGTGGGGGCACCTATCACCATGAAATTGGCTAAGATAAGAGGAGAAGAAAGTGAAGGGATGATTTGCGCAGAAGATGAAATTGGTTTAAGTGAAGACCATGCAGGTATTATGGTTTTAGATGCAGCGATGAAAGTAGGAACACCTGTGGCGGAATTGTATGATTATTATCAAGATTGGATTTATGAAATAGGGTTGACGCCAAACAGAATGGATGCGATGAGTCATTATGGCGTCGCAAAAGATGTTTGTGCTTATTTAACCTACCATGCAACAAAGGCAGAGCCAATTAGTCCTTTCAAGCAATCGCCAAGTATCGATGCATCCATTGCACCTTATGAGGTGGTGATTCAAAATCCAGAAGCATGCGCAAGGTATAGTGGGATTTTAATTGATGGCGTTAAAGTGGGGCCATCTCCAACTTGGTTAAAAAATAAATTGCAAGCCATTGGCGCAAGATCTATCAATAATATTGTAGACATCACCAATTTCATTTTACACGAAACGGGTCAGCCATTGCATGCTTTTGATGCAGCTAAAATTCAAGGTAAAAAACTGGTGGTAAAAAAATGTGCTCCAAATAGTTTGTTCACTACATTGGATGAAAAAGAGAGAAAATTAACAGCAGCGGATTTAATGATTTGTGATTCCGAAAAGCCAATGTGTATCGCTGGTGTTTTTGGCGGTTTACATAGTGGTGTAAGTGCGACAACCAATAGCATTTTTTTAGAAAGTGCTTGGTTTGAAAATGTACATATTCGTAAAACATCGGTGCACCATGGTTTGAGAACGGATGCGGCAACACGTTTCGAAAAAGGGGTAGACATTGCGAATACTGTAAAAGTATTAGAGAAAGCTGCAGCAATGATTCAAGAAATTGCCGGTGGTAAATGCAGTAAAGTAGTAGATGTGTATCCGAATCCTGCAGAGAAAGTGAAAGTGACTATGACTTTTGCGTACTTAAAAAAATTAAGTGGGAAGCAATATGCATCCGATAAAGCAGCAGCAATTTTAACAAGTTTAGGATTTGAAATATTGCATCAAGACGCAGCAAGCATTCAAGTGGCAGTGCCTTATAATAAGCCTGACATCAGCATCGCAGCCGACCTAGTAGAAGAAATTTTACGTATTGATGGCTTAGATAATATTGAAATCCCAACAGCTATTACCATTAGTCCTTCAGTAGATTTATTAGAAACAAAAGAGCAGTTTAAAAATAAAATCGCCAACTATTTAGTAGGGCGTGGTTACACAGAAATTTTAACTAACTCTATTACCAATAGCAAATATTATTCAGCAGAACAATTGGAGACAACCGTTAAAATGTTGAATAGTTTAAGTGCGGATTTGGATGTGATGCGCCCAACCATGTTAGAAACAGGCTTAGAAACGATTGCTTATAATAACAATAGAAAAAACGAGTCCATCTCCTTCTTTGAAATGGGCAAAATATATGCTAAGACTGCTGCAGGAAAATATCAGGAGAATGAGACTTTAGCCATCTATCTGTCCGGAAAGCAAGTGCAAGATAGCTGGAGATCAAAAGCAGCGGAGCAGGATTTCTTTGCACTCAAAGGAATTGCCTTGGCTATTTGTGAATTATTAGGATTGAAAAAAGTGCATTACAATCCAATTGGACATGGACAGTTCGAAGTCATTGCAGGAAAGACAGTTCTTGGAACGATCGAATTAGTGGGTGCTAAAAAATTAGCGCAGTTCGATATCAAACAAGCTGTTGGATTTTTAAATTTTGATCTAACAACTTTATTGAACGCATACTTATCTGGATCTGTTAAATACCAAGAGATCTCTAAATATCCATCAGTGGAAAGAGACCTTGCCTTGGTGATTGATCAATCTGTAGCGTATGCTGCGATTGAACAAGCCATTAAAACAGTGCAGTTAGATGCCTTGAAAGAAACCCGTGTATTTGATATTTTTGTAAGTGATAAATTGGGCTTGAATAAAAAATCGGTTGCTATTAATTTCGTTTTCAATGCGGGATCGGCCACATTAACGGATACAGAAATCGATGGCATGATGAAAAAATTAATTGCCGCATTTGAAAAAAATATTCAAGCAGAAATAAGAAAATAAGTACTTTCAAGTCATAAACAAATTTCCATGTCTGATTTACAGACCGCTTTATTAGGCCTCCAAGAAAAACTGCAAGCTTTGCTTAAGCGACAACTTGCCTTGGAGAAAGAAAACCACCAATTGAAGGGGAATTTGGCGGAGCAGCAACATCTGATAACGCAGCTTCAAAATGAACTTAAAAATGAACAGGCTGCCTTGATTACAGCGCAGATGCGACCTGCACAACAAATGGATCCCTCAGAAAAAGCAGCTTTGAACAAGAAAATCGATGATTTTATCAAAGAAATTGACCACTGTATACAAAATCTGAATCCTTAACCATGTCCGATCAAATCAACGATACCCCGGAAAATTTAATCCCTGTCAATATTTTAATTGCAGACAGGAATTATAGGGTTAAAATTAGCCCTAAGGACGAGGAAGCTGTACGTAAAACCGCAGCCCTGATCAACCAGAAATTGTTGGAATACAAGAGCCTTTATGCAGGCAGTGATACCCAGGATTACATCTCTATGGTCCTATTATGGTTCACCACAGAACAGCAACAAAATAGCCAAAAGCTATATGAAATTGAGGCGATACAGGCCCAAATTGACAGCATGTCCGCCTCCATTGATAAAGTGCTAGTAAATACCAACTTATAACACATTATTGGGTCTATTCGGGCCAATCTTTACATTAATTGTTTATCTTCGTTGCCTAACCTTAGTGAAGAAGTAGGGTGATTTTATTTAACACAACAAGAT
>CAIZLI010000324.1 GCA_903933765.1 uncultured Bacteroidota bacterium | reverse complement strand
TAGTGTGGCATTGGGTATTGCAATAGATGTTACCATCCGATTCTTAGTGAACTATAAGCAGGAATTACCTCATTTAAACTATCAAGTGCATACCACATTGGTACAAACAATCAAACATACAGGCATCAGTATCATCTATACTTCTTTGGTATTGGTGGCTGGTTTCGTCATATTCTGTTTTAGTGATTTTGGCGGGACTAAAGCCTTGGGTTGGTTGACTTCAATCACCTTAGTCGTAAGTACATTAACAAATTTAGTACTGTTACCAGCATTGATTAAAGCTTTCATAAAGACAAAGTAAATTTTACTAAAATAATAGATTGCATTATAAAAAAAGCGCTCCATGTATGAAGCGCTTTTTTTATTGAACTAAGGTTACAGTTAGTAAACTTAAATGATTTTTGATGCACTAAGGAAGCAATTGCTTTAACGTGTTTTGTAAAGCACTACCTCTTAAGTCTGTGGCAATAATTTTTCCTGTAGGATCTAAGAGTACATTGAATGGGATACCTTGTATTTGATAAGTACTCACCACAGTACTTTCCCATTTCTTTAAATCACTAATTTGTAACCAATTTAATTTGTCTTGTTGAATTGCTTCAAGCCAATCTTCTTTATCATCATCTAATGAAACCCCAAGAATCGTAAAATTCTTAAGTTTAAATTGCTCATAGGCGGCAACCACGTTTGGATTTTCTCTTCTACAAGGGCCACACCAACTAGCCCAAAAGTCAACTAGTACATATTTACCCTTTAAGCTACTCAATGTGATGATTTTACCTGAAGCATCTTGTAATGCAATTTCTGGTGCCATTGCACCAACTGTGATCGCAGATGCTGGACTCGATGCCTGCACTTGTCCACTTAAAATGGTTACAAATTCAACCAAGGGTTCGGCTTTTGTTTTTTCCGCAACGGCCTTGGCCATCGCAAGTACCTTATTAATTTCCATCGATCTTAAAGCCATGCCTAATGCAAAATAAATGAGCGCTGGGCTATTTGAACTTTTGATGGTATTTTCAACATGGTCATTGAGTGCTTTGATCTTTTTATCTTTCTGTTGTTGTAGGTAAAAAATAGTACTGTCTTTTCCATTGGTCTGTTGCAAATTATCTAAAGCATAAAGCGTCGCAAATAAAGAAGAATCCTTAGACCTATAGGATTTCATATATTCAATCATTGCGGTACTACTCGGAGAACCTTTAACAGTATAGTTCGCAAAATTAGCTGCATCGGCATTGATCTGAATTTGTTCCTCATCATTGATAAAGCTAATATCTAAGGCATCCCCACTACTTAGTCGGTAGATGCCTTCTTGTTTTGCAATGAATTCAAAATTGTATTTTCCATTGGCATCCAGTGTGATAGAGTCCAATGTGATGATTGGTTTTCCACCATATGGTATTTCTTGTAATAGCAATGGTTTATTGGCTGCGTTTTTAATGGTTCCAGAAACGCTATAACGCGCATCTTGATTTTTATCTTTACATCCTGGTAGTATGAAAACCAACATACTTAATAACGCGATGCTTATATTTTTTATCATAAAATAAATTTTCTAATTTGATAATATTGCTTCTAAAATTTTTGTTGTTTTTTGTGGATCAGCTTGGCCTTTACTCATTTTTTTTACTTCTCCAACAAATACCCCAATAAGTCCTTTTTTCCCTTTTTTATAGGCATCCACTTTGTCTGGATGATTGCTAAGTACTTCTTGGATCCATGCAGTCAGTGCGCCTTCGTCGCTATTTTGCAATAATGCATTTGCACTAGCAAAGTTAGTGGGAGATGCACCATCTTTTAAAACTGCCGGCAATACTTTTTCTGTTGCAACAGAAAAACTTAATAATTGCTGATCTACCATTGCTAATAATTCAGAAAGCTTTGGTAACAATGTAATTAAATCGCTATATGTTTTGCCATCTGCGTTCAAATATGCACGTATAGGACCAATGATAAAATTAGCAGCAGCTTTATACAAGTTAGTATGCTTGGTCCATAATAAATAAAAATCTGCCTCCTGTTTATTGTCACAAAGCTGATCGACATCATAGGCGTTTAGGCCAAATTGTGCAGTCCATTCTTTTTTTAGTGTATTTGGCAGGGCAGGTAAATTAGATTGAATGGATTGCAAATAGGCATCCGTTAGTTGAAGTGGTGCAAGGTCGGGATCGGGAAAATATCGATAGTCATTCGCATCCTCCTTATCTCTAATTGCAAATGTGGTATCATTGCTTGCATCAAAACTTCTTGTTTGCTGCATGATAGGCGTTCCATTTTCAACAAGTCCAATCAAACGTTCAATTTCAAATTCAATTGCTTTTTTAATATTGCGAATTGAATTTAAATTCTTGACCTCTACTCTGGTACCTAATGTATTGTCGCCATTTAATCTAACCGAAATATTTGCATCACATCTTAAACTACCTTCCTCCATATTTCCATCACAAATGCCAAGCCATCTAACTAGTTTACGCACTTCTGTTACATATAAAAAAGCATCTTCGGCACTATGTATACATGGCTCCGTCACAATTTCTATCAATGGCGTGCCTGCTCTATTTAAATCTATTAATGTATCAGTAGGAGAAAGGTCATGTATGCTTTTCCCAGCATCCTCCTCCAAATGAATTCTATTTAGTTGTATTTGCTTTTCACCATCTTTGGTTTGAATAGAGACTTGACCACCACCACAAATAGGGGTGCTATCTTGTGAGATTTGATACCCTTTTGGTAAGTCTGCATAGAAATAATTTTTTCTAGCAAAATAATTTTCTTTTGCAATGGTTGAGCCGCAGGCCAATCCCATTTTGATGGCATATTCAACGGCTTTTGAATTTGTTTTAGGCAGCGTGCCTGGATGTCCTAATGTAATTGGGCTTATATGTGTATTTGGATCTGCGCCAAAACTAGTTGCATCACCACAGAAAAGCTTACTATTTGTAGCTAATTGTGCATGAATTTCTAATCCGATGACTGCTTGATATAGCGTCTTATTTGGCATTACACTATAAAAGTGATTTGATTGTAGACAATACTTGGTCTAATTGACTCGCATCCTGACCTCCAGCTGCAGCCAATGTTTTTTGACCTCCGCCTCCACCTTTAATCAAAGCTGCAACATGGATCTTGATCAATTGTGGCGCCTCCCAATTTTTAGCAGCAACCAAGGTTTCACTCAAAGAGATGGCAGCAAAAGCTTTTTCACCTTCAGAACCTACTAGTAAAACCATCACCTCCCCAGTCTTTGTTTGAGTCAATAATTGAGCTGCTTTTTTATATTGATCCATCTGACTTAATTGTACTTTAAGTCCAAGGTAATTTACGCCTCCAATGATTTCAAAATTATTTTGTTGTGCCTCTACCAATTCGTTGACAAGAATAGCTTCTTTACTCTCTAGTGCTTTCTTCAGTTCCTTTTGTTGATTTTGTAACTCAACGATATAAGCTGAAAGCTGATCCATTGAATAGGCGCTGGTATCTTTGCTTGCTTCTTTTTTATTTAAGCTTGTTGCAATCACTGCATTTGCTTCTTCTAATTGAGCAACTTGTTTTCTTAATTTATCTTTCGCTTCTGCTTGAAATGCCTCTGCTGCATGTCCTACAACGGCTTCGATTCTTCTTACACCTGCAGCTACAGAGGATTCTGCTTTAATTACAAAATGTCCGATTTCGCCGGTGGTTCCCACATGTGTTCCGCCGCATAATTCAATGGAATAATTTGGATCCATCACCACCACACGAACCCTGTCGCCATATTTTTCACCAAATAAAGCCATCGCGCCAAGGGCAATCGCCTCATCTTTACTCATTTCTTTAATGACCACAGGTACATTCTCTTTCACTTTTTCATTTACCAATTTTGTAACAGCTTCAATTTCCTCATTGGTCATTTTTGCAAAATGAGAAAAGTCAAAACGCAATTGTTCTGCATGCACTAAACTTCCTTTTTGTGCAACATGCTTTCCTAATACGGTTCTTAAAGCAGCATGTAGTAAGTGCGTAGCAGAATGGTGTTGAGTGGTATGTGTTCTTAAAGTTCGATCTACTGTTGCTTTTACAGTGCTACCAATAGTAGCAGGTAGGCTTTCTGTAAAATGAATGAATAAATTATTTTCTTTTTTAGTATCTGTTACAGCAAGCACGGTACCATCTTCAAATGTCAATTGACCTTTGTCTCCCACCTGACCTCCACTTTCTGCATAAAATGGCGTGGTTGCCAATACCCATTGGTAGGCTTCTTTACCTTTTGCCTTAACACTTCTGTATTTTATAATTGGGGTGGTTGCTTCTGTTTCGGTGTAACCAATAAATGTAGTAACTGCATCTTCACCTACTTGCATCCAATCACCTGTATCAATGGCAGTAGCAGCTCTACTTCTGTCTTTTTGTTGTTGCATCTCTTGCTCGAAACCAGCTTCGTCTATCAAAAGTTCATTTTCACTTGCAATCAATCTTGTTAAGTCAACTGGGAATCCGAAAGTGTCAAACAATTCAAAAACCAATTGCCCTTCTACCACACTATTTTTAGCTTGGGTATGAATGATATCATCCATACGCTTCAATCCCTTTTCTAAGGTTCTTAAAAAACCTTCCTCTTCTTCTTTAATTACCTTGGTTACAAAATCTAATTGTTGATTTAACTCAGGGAATACATGTTCAAATTGTTTTGCTAATAAAGGCATTAATTGAAATAGCAATGGACGCTTATAATCCAAATATGAATAATAGTATCGTACAGCCCTTCTTAAAATTCTTCGAATCACATAGCCAGCGCCGGTATTAGAAGGCAATTGTCCATCTGCAATCGCAAATGCAATAGCACGAATATGGTCTGCTAATACACGAAATGCAACTGCTTCTTTACTATCACCAAAATCATAGACCTTACCTGTGATGGCAGCAACAGCATCAATGGTGCCGGTAAAAACATCTGTATCGTAATTACTTTTTTTATTTTGTATTGCACGAACCAATCTTTCAAAACCCATCCCTGTATCTACATGCTTATTAGGCAAGGGTTCTAGAGTACCATCTTTTTTACGATTGTACTGCATAAACACATTGTTCCATATTTCTATGACTTGAGGATGGTCCTTGTTTACTAATTCACGTCCAGGAATCAATGCAATCTCTTCGTCAGAGCGCATGTCAATATGAATTTCACTACATGGTCCACATGGCCCAGTATCACCCATTTCCCAGAAATTATCTTTTTTATTACCGTAAATAATTTTGTCTACAGATACCCATTTTTTCCATTCTTCTAATGCAATACTTGAAGGCGGTAAGTTTTCTAATGCATCCCCTTCGAATACGGATACATACAATTTATTTGGGTCAAGTTGATATACCTTGGTTAACAATTCCCAACTCCATGCAATGGCTTCGGCTTTAAAATAATCTCCGAAACTCCAGTTGCCTAACATCTCAAACATGGTATGGTGGTAGGTGTCTACGCCCACTTCTTCTAAATCATTGTGCTTACCGCTCACCCTTAAACATTTTTGGGTATCAGCAATTTTTGAATGCTTTGGTGCTTGGTTACCTAAAAAATAATCCTTGAATTGGTTCATGCCCGAATTGGTAAACAATAAAGTGGGGTCGTTTTTTACAACAATAGGGGCCGATGGGACAATGACATGTCCTTTGGATTCGAAAAAATCTAAAAACTGTTGTCTTATTTCTGAACTCTTCATCATGGGACGTTTTTTTAAGCTTTGAGCTAATTAAAAAGCTATCTTTGTAGCGTTTCTAATCGTCCCCAAAGGTAAGCATTTGAGCCATTTTTTGTGACTTTAGAAGGCAAATAATCACGCTTCATGAAGAAAATAAAATATTTCTTTAACACCCATACTTTAAGGTTCGAAAAAATCGAAGTACCCCTTAAAGTAAGGCTTTTGCAAACCATCGGTTTTGTCATTGCATCTCTTGCAGTGGGTGTCCTTTTTGTGGCTATTTTATTTAAGTTTATCGACTCCCCTAAAGAAAGGTTATTAAGACAACAAAATACTGCCTACAAAGAGAGCTATGCCGTTTTGCAAGAACGTATGAAGCAGTTGGAATTGCAAATGGTGGAATTAGAACAAAGAGACAATGAAGTATACCGTTCCATTTTTGAAGCAACGCCCATTCCGGATAGTGCAAGGGTAAAAGACATGTTGGCTAAAAATGAGATACGATTGATCCAAAGCTTATCCAATACCGCCCTGATTGAGAACATGCGCAATCAATTGAATAATTTAAGTTTAAGGATGTCTTTTCAAGACCAATCATTTACCGAAATTACGGTGATGGTTAAGAACAAAGCAAAATTATTAAGAGCTATTCCAGCCATTCAACCGGTGAGTAATAAAAATATGAAACGTGTTGCATCAGGATTTGGTTACAGAATCGACCCTGTTTATAAAGACTTTAGATTACATGCGGGATTAGATTTTTCTGCACCAACTGGAACACCAATTTATGCTACATCTGACGGTGTGGTGCAAGTAGCTGGATTCAATACAGACGGCTATGGCAATAAAGTTGTCATCAATCACGGCTATGGTTTCCAAACTTTATATGCACATATGGTGAGGGTGAAAGCAAGAGTGGGGCAGTCTGTCAAAAGGGGAGAAGTGATTGGCTATATAGGAAGTACAGGTAAGAGTACTGGACCGCATTTGCATTATGAAGTGATTAAGCGAGGCGCTAAAGTAGATCCTGTTTATTATTTCTTCAATGATTTAACCCCTGCACAGTTTGATCGCTTATTAAAAGAAGCTGCAGCAAATAAACAAAGTTTAGACTAATGGATCCAGAAGTAATGGCATTTTTAAATAGGATATCCAGAACCATTGGCTTTACGCTTGTCTGGATGGGGCTCAATTCCACATTGGGTATCATGCTTGGCTATGCCTTTGTAGAAGCAGACTGGCAATGGTTTAATTACCTGTATTATGTTTTTTTAATACTTAGTACAGGAGGCTATTTCTTTTTACTCTATAAGACATGGAAGGACCCGATTGATTTTTCACACTAACTTATACTTAGCTACTGTGATCTAAAATGATCTTCCATTGTCCGTTTATTTTTTTAAATAACAAAGTATAATGTCCACCCACATTTCCGACGGATCTGGTGAGTTCCCATTTTCCAATAACACTATAATAATCTTTGTTCAGAGGTTCTACGGAAAGTAGTGTAAATTTTAATGTGCCCATATAAGCCTTATCTGGGTAATTCTTTTTATAGTTCGCTAGGGTTTTATTGTATCCGTAAGTCACACCATCTTTTCCCACAAACATTAAGCTATCGTTTTCCCAATAGCCTTGCATGAATTGGTTGACATCCCCCTTATTCCAAAATTCTACTTGTGCTGCTAATAAATTTAAAATCGCTTCTTTGTCTTTTAAAATTCCTTTTTCGTCTTTAGACTGTGCAATTGCATTTTGTGCAATGCATACAAGTAACAAAATGAGTATTTTCTTGAGCATGATTTTAGTTTTTGTTGGTTTAAACTTAACTCAAAATAAGTATTTCAGCTTAATTTGCACCAATGGACTATCAACAACACTTAAAAAAGGATAAAAAATTTGCTCCTTTATTAGCCGAAGCGAACCATACGATCAAGAAAAGAAAAAATACCCCTGTTCGTTTAATGGCTAGTATTATAAGTCAGCAATTGAGTACAAAAGTGGCAGCCATCATTTTTAGTCGTTTTTTAGCTTTATTTGATGGCAAAGAGCCTAGTTGTGAACAGGTTTTAAAATGTACGAATCTTAGATCCATTGGATTGAGTCAATCTAAAGTGCATTATATCCAAAATGTAGCTGAATTTTTTATTGCAAATCAAATTACGGATAAACAATTGTATGCGATGGAGCCAGATGCCATCATTGATTTGTTAACGCAAATTAAAGGGGTAGGTAAATGGACGGTTCAAATGTTGATGTTATTTAGTCTAGGTCAAGAAGATGTCTTTGCTGTGGATGATTTAGGGATACAACAAGCAATGACAAGATTGTACAAAATCAAATTTGAAACCAAGAAGGAATTGCATACCAAGATGTTGGCTATTTCAAGTAAGTATACACCTTATAGCAGTTATGCCTGTTTGCATTTATGGCAATGGAAGGACCAAGGTGCTATTTAAACAATGGATGTTTGATATCGTGGTAAAATGCAAATTGCCAACCTTCTTTTTGTCCTTGCTCCCACCACTTTTGTCTCCATTCCATGGCCAATTTTCCATCCATATCATACTTGGCAACAAACTTCGATTTGATTTGTTGTAATTGTGGCGCCACATCTGCACCAAAGAAAAATTGTGCCCCATCCTCTTTGATCCAAGCTACTTGATGAAAAGGACAATGACCGCCTGTAAGCAAATAATGAATGCTATCATCAATGACACCTTGGTCATCATCTAGCCAAACCACTTTTGAAAAATCAGTTAAGAACTCAAATTGTTCTTTTATATAAGAGGCAGTAGGATTGGTCATGGCCAATTCAAATTCTCTTTTTTGTACATAATAGGTGGCATATGGAAAACTCACATAACGTTCTTTAGATATCGCATCCACATAACTCATCCCACCTGCGTGGTCCTTATGTAAGTGACTCATAAATACTTTGGTTACCGAACTTGGATTGATCCCAATGGCCATTAAATTTTCGTGAATCTGCAAAACCCCTTGTGCGTTCATATACCCCAGGCCTGTATCTAATAAAATGATATCCTTTTCGGTAATGACTACAAAGGGTTGAATCTCTACAAGAATGCTTCCTTTGGGACGGTCTTGGATTTGTTCTCTTTGGGTGTCAAATGGAACAAATACTTTGGTTTGATCAATACTAAAACTGCCTTCTGATAATGGATGAATACGCATGCTGCAAAAATACAATTATCGAAGTACCATTTGTCTATCTGCATCCAATCTTAGTAAAATAAATACCAAAGCAGTAAATGTAAGTAAGGAAGATCCGCCATAACTGATCAATGGCAATGGGATACCTACTACAGGGAATAAACCAATGGTCATACTGATATTGACAGCGATATGAAAAAAGAAAATCCCAACAACGCTATAGGCATACACCCTAGAGAATGTACTTCTTTGTCTTTCAGCGATACGAATTAATCTAAACAAGAAAAATAAATACAATCCTAAAAAAGTAAACGTGCCTACAAACCCAAATGCTTCGCCGATAGAAGTGAAAATAAAATCTGTATTTTGCTCTGGAACATATTTGCCCCTGGTTTGCGTGCCTTTTAAAAAGCCCCTTCCCCAAAATCCTCCAGACCCTATTGCAATTTTACTTTGTTTCACATTGTAGTCGTCTGGCTTCCTGCTTTTTTTACCACTTTCAACGAAACTAGCGGCTGCTTTTTGATTCAAACCACAATCGTACTCTTTTCCAACCATGCTATAAATTCTCGTTGTTTGATAGCATTCAAATACATTATTAAAAATATAAGGCACTGCAAAACGAACCGTGCCTACACAAATCAACCATATACTGACGATAATTACAATGAGTTGTTTATTGCGTTTTAAACGTTTGCCTAAATACAATAAAATGAGTCCTGCAATCACAGATAAAATGATCGCTAATAGCGTAGGTTCTATTAATAAGGTTGCAATGACAAGTATTGCAAATGATAATAAAACAATGAGTATAAATGGGGGCAAACCTTCTCTATACATCGCAAATATGAAAGCACTGTATACCAAGGCCAAACCTAATTCATGTTGACCAATGGATAGTATTGCTGGCAATGCAATCATCGCTCCTGCAATTAAATGGGATTTAAGTTTTGTAAAATCGGTTTCTGGCCTTGAGATAAATTTGGCTAAAGCAAGTGCAGTAAAAATTTTACACAATTCGGCTGGTTGTAAATTAAATCCGCCTGCAATAGGTATCCAACTTTTTGATCCATTGATTTCTTTTCCAATCACAAAGGTGGCTAACATCAATAAGAGGCCACCTGCAAATAATATGTTTGCTAGTGCAGTAAAAACTTTACTGTCTACTAATAAAATAAAAACTGCAACAAAAGAACAAAAAATTAAAAAAAAGAATTGTTTACTATAACTCGTTTTTCCACTGATGAAACTTGTTGCCCAATCGGAATTGGGATTGTATTCAACCATAAAAATAGCAAGGATACCAATACAGGCCATGAGCATATATAAAATAATCACAGCAAGGTCGGTTCCTTTAGAAAAATTATTATCGTAGTTGGATGACATATTTTATGGATTGAGCTTTTTCTTTTTATCCGTATTGGGAAGCAAGCTATCCTTATTCGTTTTATCTGTATTTGGCAATGGGGCAGTTGGGGCTGTATCTTTTGTTTTTGTTTTCACCACACCTTCTGCTAACATCTCCATATCCCAAACGTCTGATAATTCATCGTTATTGTATTCGATAGGCGTGAGGTAAGCAGACTTATTATTTTGCGCATACCAATTCTTTATGGCTTGTGGCATTAAGTCCACTTGTGCAAGGTTATCCGCTTTCAATTGACTTTCTGTAGTAAGGGTATCATTTAAATATTGTTCCATCAATAATCCGCCAATTGGTCCAGCCCATGTAGAACCGTAACCTGCATTTTCTACAATAACCGCTACTGCAATTTTAGGATTGTCTTTTGGTGCAAAGCAAACAAATAGGGAGTGGTTTTTTCCGTGGGGATTTTGTGCCGTTCCAGTTTTTGCACAATATTCATGACCTGGTACTTTAATGAAAGCTGCAGTACCATACACTGTCACATCATGCATTCCTTCCTTGATCACATCAAAATATTCCTTAGGGATTTTTGTTACTTTTTGTTTTTTTCTAAAAGGCGCTAATTGAGCTGCTTCTTCTTGGGTTTCAGATTCAATACTATCTACAAAATGCGGTGTATAATAATACCCATCGTTCGCGATGAATGCCATTGAATTAGCAAGTTGCAAAGGGGTAGCGGTCATTCTATCTTGACCAATTCCAAGGGTTAACATGTAACAGCTATTCCAATACCTTGGATTCCCAAAGTCTTTATTGTATTGTGCCGTATCAGGAATATTGGCTTTGTTTTCACTTGGCAAGTCCACACCAAGTTTACGACCAAATCCAAAAGCATTCATGTATTCTTTCCACTTTACATATCCGCCTTTTGCTGAGGCATATTTTGGATTGTCAATGGCCATTCTAAATACTTGTAAGAAATAGGAGTTACAAGAATAAGCCAATGCCAATTGTAAATTAGCAGCATGACCCGCATTATGGTGTTCACATTTTCTTGGATCACCACAAGCACCATAAGATCCAAAACAATTGTAGCCAAAATTAGGTGTGATCAAGCCCTCGTCCAATGCAATCAAAGCTCCTAAAGGTTTAAAAGTAGATCCAGGCGGGTATTGTCCTTTAATGGCGCGATTGTAGATCGGCCTAGCCGTATCTAAAAGCAACCTACCAATTGTTTTTCTTCTTTTACTTCCTGTCAATAAATTTGGATTGTAGCCAGGACTGGATGCCATCGCAATGACACCACCAGTTTTAGGATTGATTGCAACCGCACTCCCAATTTTATTCTGCAATAATTTTTCTGCTAGTTGTTGTACTTGTACATCCACGCTGGTGTATAAATTTTTTCCTGCAATGGCGACTGTATCAAATTCACCTTTTTCATAAGGGCCTTGTATCTTTCCTTTATTGTCTCTTAAAAAACGCTTTACACCTCTTTGACCCATCAACACAGTTTCGTAATTTTTTTCCAATCCAGTCATGCCTGCATAATCCCCCATCTCATAGCCTTCTGATTCATGCTTCTTTAAAAAATTCACATCCACTTCTGCTACATAACCCAATACATGCGCAGCAGTATTATAAGGATAACTTCGTATAGAACGTTCTGACAAAGAAAAACCTGGGAATCGGTATAAGTTTTCGTTTAATTGCGCATAAAGTTCGGGCGTTAAAAAGGGTTCAAAGACGCCTGCTTTCACCCTTGTGTTTTTAATGATCGCTTCCACAATTCTTTTGCTATATTCTGCTTTATCGATCTGCAGGATAGCACATAATGCAGCGGTATCCACCCCTTTAGCTTCGTTGGGAATCACCACTAAGTCATAACTAATGGTATTTTCTAAGAGGGCTCTCTTTTTTCTGTCGTAGATGATGCCACGATCTGGGTAAATAATTTTTCTAAATATGGCATTGTTGTCTGCAGCCAATTTATATTTATTAGATACCACTTGAAGACTCACCAATTGAGCTACAATCAGAAAAAAAATAGTACCAATGATAATTTGAATAATGCCGCCTCGATTCTGATTGTATACTGACATGGATTATCTTTTTAGCTTCCTTCTGTTCAGTAAGAGTTCTACTAATAAAATCAATAGCATACTCATCCCGCTTGTAAAAAATACTTTTCCTATGAAATAGCTAAAGTTGCCAAATTGCAACCACTCCAATAACACTAAATAAAAGTGATGTATGAACGTAAGTGAAAAAATATAAAACATAAATGGTCCCCATCCCATGGTTCCAATACTTGGTTCTTTGTTCAATTCCTCTGACAGTTCTTGTGCTAAAAGAAGATTTAAAATAGTTGGTCTAAGGTAACCAACCAATGTCGCTGCTGCTGCATGCAATCCTGGGGTATTGGTAAATACGTCTAAGCTATATCCAAGGACAAAACCCATTAAAGTAGTCTCTATCCTGCTAGTACCAAATGGCAGCCAAAGGATAAAAATAAAGTACAAATAAGGAGTGATAAATTGGTGGATAGGCGGGATCTCATTCAAAATGATAATTTGTATCAATAAGAAGAGTATATATCTGGCGCTATTTTTTAAGATATTATTCATTGCCTTCCTCCTTTTGCTCAATATCGGATTGAGCGTCCATTCTTTTGTTTTCAACCAAGTATACAAATTCTAAATTGTAGAAATTGGTGGCTGATTTAATATTCAAGGTCAAGAAATTACTAGAAGGGTCCTTAATAATACTTGTTACCCTGCCGATCATTAATTGTGCAGGAAAGCTAGAGGAGTAAGGACTTGTCAAAACAGTGTCTCCTATCTTAGGCGAAGCGCTTTTTGAAATATTTTTCAACAATAAAATATCAGGACTTTTTCCATCCCATTCTATACTTCCAGCAATACGATCTCTTTTTAACATCGCACTTACTTTACTATTGCGATGCAACAGACTCATAATTTTACTATAGTGGTCATTTACCTCTACGACTACACCTACAATGGATCCATCAGGACTAATTGCCGCCATGTCTTTTTTGACACCTTCTAGAGCGCCACGTTCAATGGTGATATAATTTTTTTGAAGTGTAAAGCTATTGCCTACGACTTTAGCTGGGTAGTAAAAGAATTTTCTAATTTTCTCTAAACTATCTTTTCTTAAAATCAATGTGCCTGATTTTACACTCGTATCATAGGGTATAAAATTTTGTGCAAGCTCATTTCTGAGTGCCACATTTTCTGCAACTAATTTTGCATTGGTTGCTTTTAAATCAAAAAAGTAAGCCCATTCATTGTAGTAGGAATTCACATTTCCGGCAACAGCATTATTCCAATTGCCAAAAAAAGTTTCGTGCGATTTGCTGTAAGAAGACAACATGACCAACGATACAATTTGAAGTATCAGGAAGCTAAAAAAAGTAAAGTTCTGTCGTATAAAGCCAATGATATTCTTCATTAGGTATTATCTCATAATAAATGGAAAACGTTGGTAGTTTTTCAATGCAATGCCTGTTCCACGCACAACGCTCTTTAAAGGATCGTCAGCTACATGAACTGGTAATTTAATTTTTGCACTTAATCTTTTATCCAAACCTCTTAAAAGTGAACCACCACCTGTAATGTATAAACCTCTACGATAGATGTCTGCAGCAAGTTCTGGAGGTGTGGTCTCTAAAGCTTTTAAGATAGCTTCTTCGATTTTGAAAATACTTTTATCCAATGCCTCTGCCACTTCTTGGTAAGAGACCATGATTTGTTTTGGAATACCTGTCACCAAGTCTCTACCATTGACTGGCATATCTTCTGGTGGATTGTCTAAATCTTTTAATGCAGCGCCCACATGAATTTTAATTTGTTCTGCAGTACGCTCACCAATTAATAAACTATGGTAACGTCTTAATGCTTCCATGATGTCGGCAGTAAATTCATCACCAGCAACACGAATACTTTGATCACAAACAATACCTGCTAATGCAATCACGGTAATACCTGTTGTACCACCTCCGATATCAATAATCATATTTCCAACTGGTTCTTCTACATCAATACCAATACCCAATGCAGCAGCCATTGGTTCGTGAATCATGTATACTTCTTTTGCACCTGCTTGTTCCGCACTATCACGCACCGCTCTTTTTTCTACTTCAGTAATGGAAGATGGAATACAAATCACCATTCTCCAACTTGGAGGGAATAAAGGCTTCTTAGGATAAATCATTTTCATCAACTCGCGAATCATTAATTCAGCAGCGTTGAAGTCGGCGATCACACCATCTTTTAATGGACGAACTGTTTTAATACTTTCGTGTGTTTTTTCATGCATCAACAATGCCTTTTTTCCAACACCTAAAACTTCTTTCATATTATTCCTGTTCAAGGCAATAATTGAAGGTTCGTTTACGACCACTTCGTCGTTGTGGATGATCAGTGTATTTGCTGTGCCCAAGTCCATTGCAATCTCTTGGGTGAAAAAGTTAAATAAGCCCATATTCGTTCAGTGTTTTACATTCATTGGAATGATGCAAAAATCATCTAAAATCCTTGAACTACAAAGCTTTTTAAAAAAATGAACAAGAATAATTTTTGAGTAGGTGAACCAATAAACTTAAGCCTTGAACTCGTAGCCAATATCTGTTCTAAAATTCATGCCTTCGAATTGAATTAGGGCCAATGCTTTTTTAGAGCTATCAACTGCTTCTGAAATGGTATTACCTTGAGCGGTTACGGTTAAAACTCGACCACCATTGGTGACAATGACATCATCTTTAAATCCAGTCCCAGCTTGGAATAGCGTGGTTTTTGTTTCTTTAGTAACCAGCTCAATACCAGTGATTGGGAATCCTTTTTGGTAGTCGCCAGGATAGCCGCCACTTACCGCCATCACAGTGGCAAATGCGCCCTCATGGTATTCAATATTTACATCTTCTAATGTACCATTATCCGTGGCTGCTAAAATACTCACTAAGTCGGTTTGCAAACGGGGTAGAATTACTTCAGTTTCAGGGTCGCCAAGTCGACAATTGTATTCAATGACAGAAGGTTCCCCATCACAGTTCATTAAGCCAAAAAATACAAAGCCTTTATAGACCAATCCTTCTTTGGCAATGCCTTGGATAGTAGGGCGAACAATCTTTTCTTCCACTTTTTTCATAAAAGCATCATCCATAAACGGCACAGGACTTACACAACCCATTCCGCCCGTATTTAGGCCTGTATCGCCTTCTCCTATTCGTTTGTAGTCCTTAGCATGACCTATAATTTGGTAGTTTTTGCCATCTGTTAGTGCAAAAACACTCACTTCGATCCCTGTTAAAAATGCCTCAATCACCACCCTTGCACTCGCAGTGCCAAATTGTTTATGCTGCAACATGGACTCAAAACTTTCCAAGGCCTCATTATGTGTTGTGGCAATGATTACGCCCTTTCCAGCAGCTAGTCCATCTGCTTTTAATACAATAGGTAAGCTATGTGTGGCGATATATTGCTTCCCTTCTTCGTAGTTGTCAATGGTAAATTCGGCATATCCTGCTGTTGGGATCTGGTGCCTTTGCATGAAATGCTTGCTAAATGCTTTACTCCCTTCCAATTGTGCTGCTGCTGCAGAAGGTCCTATCACATTGATGGCTTCGGTGGCTGGGTCATTTGCAAAAAAGTCATAAATGCCTTTTACAAGTGGTTCTTCTGGGCCAACAATGATCATGTCAATTTGGTGGGTTATGGCTGCCTGTTTCAATCCCTCAAAATCGTCAATTGCAATGGGTAAATTGGCTCCAATAGCAGCTGTACCTGGATTTCCAGGAGCGATATACAAATGATCACAATGGTAACTTTGTGCTATTTTCCAAGCCAATGCATGTTCTCTTCCCCCAGAACCAATTAGTAAAATATTCATAATTAAGGTGATTGCAGCACGAAAGTAAAATTTATTGAAGGGATTTTATTATTTTGTAGCAATTAAATACAATTGAATATGTCAGCAGTAGCAGAAAAACATCCAAAAGGACTCTATGTCTTGTTTGCAACGGAAATGTGGGAGCGATTTAACTATTATGGTATGCGTGCCATTTTGGTTTTGTTTTTAGTGAAAGCAATGGCTTTTAATCAGAATGATGCTTCACAAGTATACGGAAGTTATACAGGGTTGGTTTACCTAACACCTTTGTTGGGAGGCTATATCGCAGACAGGTATTGGGGCAATAAGCGCTCTATTATTGCAGGTGGACTGGTCATGGCCATTGGAGAATTTGTATTGTTTTTTTGTGGTCATTTTTATGATAATGCCGCATTAGCAATGCCTTTATTTTATACTGGATTGGGTTGTATGATTGCAGGGAATGGCTTTTTTAAGCCAAATATCTCGAGCATGGTGGG
>CAIZLI010000323.1 GCA_903933765.1 uncultured Bacteroidota bacterium | reverse complement strand
GTAGATTTTTTTGACGATTTGAAAAGATGGAATACAAGATTGAACCTGTAATTGAAAACACAATCACTAATAAAGATAAAAGCACTTGGGTATTTTTACTCATGACCATATTGATATAATGCTCCCCAAGCATTTTAACACCAATGAATATCAACACAATCGCAATGCCTTGTTGAAGATGTTCAAATTGATTCACAGCACCTCTTAATAAAAAGAACAAAGAGCGCAAGCCTAGTATCGCAAAAATATTAGAAGTATAGATCACTAAACTACTCATTGATATACCCATTACCGCTGGGATAGAATCTAAAGCAAATACTAAATCAATCGCAGCCAATAAAACCACCACCACAAAAAGGCTTGTATACATTGGCTTTCCCCCAATACGCATCATAAACTTACCATCCCCATCTTCATTGGTGATAGGTAAAAACTTTTTTAAGAAAAGATAGATCTTAGACTTATGCGGATCAAAAGCTTCATCTTCTCCCGCACTAAACATCTTATAACCTGTATACAATAAAAACACGCCAAATAAATATAAAATCCAAGCAAACTTGGCAACCAATGCAACACCAACGGTGATGAAAATTACCCTAAATAAAATCGCAATTAAAATACCAATTAACAATACCCTTGAGAGGTGTTGTTCCTTTACTTTAAACGAATCAAAAATTAAAATGAAAACAAAAATATTATCGATACTTAAACTCCACTCCATTAAGTAGCCACTTAAATATTCAAAGGCTAATTTCTGCCCTTCCTCTACCCACATGAATACAAAGAAACCTAAAGCCAACATGACCCAAATAAATGTTTGTTGAAGGGCTTGACGAATGGTAATAGTTGTATTTTTTTTACTTAGAAAGCCCAAGTCTAAAATTAATGCAGTCACTACAACCACGCCAAAAACTAGGTATACTATTTGATCTGTTGTCATGCTGTAAAGATAAGCTATGATTTAGATACAGCAAATCGAGATTGGCGATACGCATAAGCTGCCCAATATCCTAGTCCTAGCAAGAAGAGCGGTCCAAGTAATAATACCAATTGAATCCAAAGTCTATGCTCTGCCACTTTTCCCGGATCCAGTCTTCTTAATACTAAATTCTTTTTTCTTGCTTCTAATAAACTAACAGGTTCGTTTAAGTATGCAATCATATTTTGAAAAAAAACAGGATTCGCAAATTGTACACCCTCATAAGGTATCATCCCCATTGGGAGCGGCCCTTTTTGTGCGTCCACAAAATTGGTGATTAAATCGGCATCCGAAAGCACAATTTGTTTTGATGCTTTATTGCCAGTTGTCACAAAAGCTTTGCCGGTGGCTAATTGAACCGAGTCCATTAAAGCCTGAGTGAGCCTACCTGCAAAGGCAGACTTAAATTGACCTTCTAATAAAACTGCAATCGGAATATGTTGTTTTGTAAAATTGGCTAATTCGCCTTCCTGTTGACCACTATTTAATTGAATCATTGTTGGGCTAGTAATGATCCTACTTGTTGTATCAGTCGTCAATAAAATCGTCTTGGCAATACCTGCAGCCCTTACTGTATCTATACTTGCCGGGAAAGCTGTCAATACCCTATCCATATTTTGTACCATCGGATGCTCCGATCCCGCTTGCGCAAAAGGATAATATGGCCAAGGCACTCTTTGTATCGTTGGTGCACCTGCTGCATCTACACCAACCACCATCGGCAACTTTGCGCAATTTAAATCCTGCACCAAATTAGGATTTACCCTTGCGCCATATTTAAATAATTGTGTTTCTAATCCAAGTCCTCGATCAAATGCAAGGTAGGCGCCAGCCGTATTGCGTAAACTATCATACTCTGCAAACAATGGATCCAATGCCCAAATCACATTGCCACCAGCAAGTATAAATTGGTCAATTTTTAATTGGTCTAATTCCGAAAAATGCTGGGTTGGTTTTACAATTAATAAAGTATTGATTTTACTTACATCTGGAAATCCATTCTTTAAATCAAAGACGCCAAGATTGTATTGATTTTTGATAGACTGCCCTAAATCATTCACCGTGAAATCCAATGGCTCTCCATTGCCCACCAAATAAGCAATACTTGGTTTTACAGTCCTATTCATTAAATAAATGGCCTGTACAATTTTATATTCCAAGAGCGCTTCGGCGGCATTAAAGCTAGCTTCAATATCTACTTCTGGCAATTCCTTCACTATATTATAAGGCTTAAAAAATTGCTTACTGCTTCTCAAGTCAATTGCAATTGGTTTTTGGCCCTCCACTTCGATCAAGAGTCCTGGCACCAATAATTGATCTAGTTTTTTATCAGTAATCGTCTCTGTATTTTGAAAACGATCAATCGGTAATCCCTGCTTTTGAAGACTATCATAAAAAAGCATCAAGGCACTGTCTTTAAATAGTTCACCTGGAACAGTTTGTTCCCAGCTAATCCAATTCGGATTTAGTTGTTCTAATTGATCAATCAACTGAATAGTGGCCAGTTCTAATTTTTTATAATGCGCTGGCAATTCCCCTCCGAGATAGAGGTGGATTTTTACTGGCTGCTTTACTTCTTGAATCAATACAGTTGATTGCTCACTGATGGTATAGCGCTGGTCTTTTGTAAGATCTAATTGCAATGGATACAATTGGCTTAGGTAAATCAATGCAAGCATGACTAATAAAACCCAACTGTACTTGAACTTGCTAGTCAATTGTTCGATTGCGCCAAGACCAAATAATAGGATGATGGTTTTAAAATACAGGATATCTGCTAACCCAATCGCGCCCTTGTTTAAATTTTGATAATGTGCAGCAAGGCCTAATTGACGAATGTAAAAATCATACCCATTTTGAAAAAATTGCAGGTCGGCAATCCAATCAAATCCTTTGTATAAAAAAATACAAATAACCACGGAACCCAATAAAGCAATCATAGTATGCTTTGTAGCCGAACTCATAAAAACACCCACTGCTACATATACGGCAGCCAATACAATCAACCCAATATAAGCACCGATGGTTGCACCCCAATCTATCCCGCCTATTGCACTTAAATAATTAAGGACGATCGCATAAAAAAATGTAGGAAGGATTGCTAAAATAGTAATTGATACAACGCCTATATATTTTCCAATCAAAATAGACCTGGTCGAAATTGGAAGGCTCTTTAAAATTTCATAAGTGCCTTGTTTGTACTCTTCAGAAAAACTCCGCATGGTAATTGCGGGAATCAAAAGGATTAAAATCCATGGCGCAAAATCGAAATACACTTGCAAGCTGGTGTATCCAAAATCTAAGACATTAAAGTTGGGGAGGACAAATAACAATAGCCCATTCACCAGTAAATAGAAACTGATGATTAAATAGCCGGAAAGGCTTCCGAAATAATGTGCCCACTCTTTTTTACATATTGCCCACATGGCCCAAAGCTACATAAAAAATGCCCCGGTTTTACCGGGGCATTTTAGATAAATCGTTAAATTTTATTGGCGTTTCGAACGCTAAAAAAGTTACACGGCGAAACTCTCTCCACAGCCACAACTTCTGCTAGCATTGGGATTGTTGAAATAAAAACCCTTTCCGTTCAATCCGTCCGAAAATTCTAATTCAGTATTGACTAAGTATAAAAAACTTTTAAGGTCGGTGACAATTTTTACACCATTGTCTTCAAAGACTTGATCCATCGGCTTGATTTCATTGTCAAAATCTAGTTTATAGCTCAATCCAGAACAGCCGCCGCCTACTACACCTACTCTTAAGAAATAGTTAGGGTCGTCGGTGACACCAGCATCTTGCATAAGTTGTTTTACTTTTGCCTTTGCTTTTTCACTCACGTAGATTGTATTTTCTAAAACTTCGCTCATGTGTTGTATTAGTGTATTCTCTCTTCAAACACCAACTGCTCTAAACCATTCTTAGAACGGTAGTCATTGATCGCTGCTTTGATCGCATCTTCTGCTAACACTGAACAGTGAATTTTAACTGGAGGCAAGTTTAACTCTTCCACTAAATCCATGTTGTCGATTTTAACTGCTTCGTCAACTGACTTACCCTTTAACCACTCTGTAGCTAAAGAAGAAGAAGCGATTGCAGATCCACAACCAAATGTTTTGAATTTTGCATCAGTGATAATGCCAGTCGCATTGTCTACTTGAATTTGCAAACGCATTACGTCACCACATTCTGGTGCGCCTACTAAACCTGTACCAACTGTGTTTGATGCTTTATCTAATGTGCCTACATTTTTAGGATTAGAATAATGATCGATTACTTTATCTGAGTATGCCATGATTGTTTATTTTATTTGTAATTATTAATGATGTGCCTAAGCCACTTCCTTATAACATTTCAAAATGTTACACATTTTGTAATGTTAATGATGTGCCCATTGAATTGAATCAATATCGATGCCTTCTTTGAACATTTCCCATAAAGGACTCATCTCTCTTAATTTCAATACAGTGTCTGTTACTGCTTTGATTGTAAAATCGATTTGTTCTTCTGTTGTATATCTTCCTAAGCCAAAACGTAATGAGCTATGTGCTAAATCATCTCCTAAGCCTAAAGCCTTCAAAACGTAACTAGGCTCTAATGAAGCAGATGTACAAGCCGAACCAGAAGACAATGCGATGTCTTGGTTAAAGCCCATCATCAAGCCTTCCCCTTCTACATATTTGAAAGAAATATTACTTACATGTGGCAAACGATGTGCTGGATTACCATTCACATAAGACTCGTCGATTTGCTTTAATGCATTTTCTAACTTGTCTCTTAATTTTGAAATTCTTTCTGTATCAGAAGCCATTTCTAATCTTGCTAATTCACAAGCTTTACCAAAGCCAACAATACCAGGTACATTCAAAGTACCACTACGCATGCCTCTTTCGTGTCCACCACCATCTAATTGCGCTGTTACTTTAACTCTTGGATTTTTACGACGAACATACAATGCACCAACGCCCTTAGGTCCGTACATTTTATGCGCTGTGAAAGCCATCAAGTCAATACCATCTGCATTTACATCTACTGGTATTTTACCTACAGCTTGCACTGCATCTGTAAAGAACAATGCACCATGCTTTTTAGCAATGGCACTAATTTCTTTCACAGGTTGTACTACACCAATTTCATTATTCGCATACATGATCGCAACTAAAATAGTGGTTGGTCTCATTGCAGCTTCTAATGCTTTTAAGTCTATCAATCCGTCAGGCTGTACTTCTAAATAAGTCACTTCTGCACCTAATTTTTCTAAGTGCTTACAAGTATCTAAAACCGCTTTATGTTCAGTGGTGCAAGTAATGATATGGTTGCCCTTGCTAGCGTACATTTCGTACACCCCTTTAATCCCTAAATTGTCCCCCTCGGTTGCACCTGAGGTGAAAATGATTTCCTTTGGATCTGCACCAATTAGTTGCGCTATTTGCTCACGTGCATAATCTACTGCCTCCTCTGCATGCCATCCGAAAGAATGGTTTCTACTTGCCGCATTTCCAAAATTTTCGGTGAAATAAGGAATCATCGTCTCCAAAACCCTAGGATCCATTGGAGTAGTTGCATTATGGTCAAGATAAATTGGTAATTTTAACATAGTTCTATTTTATATTTGTCTAAGTGCACAAAGTTAAAGATTGAACACCAATATGTAGGATTTCGTTAGCTTTAGGAGGCATTTTTTTCCCAATTCGT
>CAIZLI010000322.1 GCA_903933765.1 uncultured Bacteroidota bacterium | reverse complement strand
ATCCCTGCTGTAAATTACAAATTGATTGATGCAACAGATATTGAAGTATTAAAAGCAAAAGTGCTTGCTACTGGTTTAACTGTTTCTGAATTATTTTCAGCTGCTTGGGCATCTGCATCTACTTTCCGTGGATCAGATAAAAGAGGTGGCGCCAATGGTGCAAGAATTCGTTTAGCACCACAAAAATATTGGGCAGTGAATAATCCAGCTCAATTGTCCAAAGTATTGGATGCATTGGAAGCCATCCAAAAAGATTTTAATGCAAGTGCAACTGGTGGCAAACAAGTTTCAATGGCAGATTTGATTGTACTGGCTGGTGCTGCTGCAATTGAGAAAGCGGCTAAGGATGGAGGTGTTGCTGTAAAAGTACCTTTCACAGCTGGACGTGCAGATGCTAGTCAAGACGAAACGGATGTAGCATCCTTTGCAGTATTAGAGCCAATCGCAGATGCATTCCGTAATTATATTAAACCACGTACATTGGTTTCTGCAGAAGAAATGTTGATTGACAAAGCACAATTATTGACCTTGACTGCACCAGAAATGACTGTGTTGGTTGGAGGTATGCGTGTATTGAATACCAATTTTGACCAGTCTCATCACGGGGTATTTACAAATACACCTGGGGTATTGACCAATGATTACTTTGTGAACCTAATTGATTATAACAATGCATGGAAAGCAAGTGATCATTCACAAAATGCATTTGAAGGATCGGATAGAAAAACTGGAGCAGTTAAATTTACTGGAACAAGAGTCGATTTAATATTTGGTTCTAATTCTGAATTACGTGCATTGGCCGAAGTGTATGCATGTGATGACGCTAAAGCAAAATTTGTGCATGATTTCGTAGCTGCATGGAATAAAGTGATGGAATTAGATCGTTTTGATTTAACTTAATGGTTCAAATAAAAAGACCAAATGAAAAATATTTTTAAAAGCTTTAGTTTTTTTGTTGTATTCCTTTCTATTTTATTGATACAAACAAAAACAAGTGCGCAAGAAAATCCATTAGAAGGCCGTTGGGATTTAACGGTGGACATGGGTGGGGGCAGAATAGCACCTTCTTGGTTAGAAGTAAGACATTCTGGAGTGAAAAATTTAATCGGCAGATTTGTTGCTGATGGTGGAAGTGCAAGACCTGTTGCTCAAGTTTTTTTTGATGGTAAAAAATTAAATTTTACGATTCCGCCACAATGGGATCGCACTGAAAATAATTTAGTGGTAGAAGGTGAATTAATTGGAGATCAATTAAAAGGAACCATGGTCGCGCCTTATGGTCAAAAATACACTTGGACTGGTGTGCGTGCACCAAGATTAAATAGTTTAAAAGAAGTGACTTGGGGCACTCCTATAGCATTATTAAATAATAAAGATTTATCAGGTTGGATCGCGATGGGCAGAAAAAAACAATGGGTGAATGTCAATGGCGTATTGACTAGTCCGGAGTCAGGCGATAACATTAGAACGCTTGCAAGTTTCGACGACTTTAAATTACACATTGAATTCAGGTATCCTAAAGGAAGCAATAGTGGCGTTTACTTAAGAGGTCGTTATGAAATTCAGATCGAAGACAACCAAGGTAAAGAACCTCAAAGTGTTTATTTGGGTGGCGTCTATGGATTTATTGACCCATGGGTGAATGCTGCAAAAGCACCAGGAGAATGGCAATCTTATGATGTGACTTTAATTGGGAGGATGGTGACTGTGATTGCTAATGGCCAAACCATTATTTTCAAACAAGAAATTCCAGGCATCACGGGTGGGGCCATCAATAGCGACGAAGGCGCTCCAGGTCCAATCATGTTGCAAGGAGACCACGGACCAATTGAATACAGAAATATCATCATTACACCAGCAAAAAAATAAATTGCTTCATTCGTATTAAAAAAAAGCAGTTCAATAAAAAAAGCCGCAGTGAATCATTGCGGCTTTTTTTATAAAAGAATTTGGTATTATTTAATGATCACGACTTCTTCATAAGGCACTCTTTCTCTCTTACCCCAGATGCCAGCTTCGGTTCCTTTACCTACACTAATAATCATATTAACTTCTGCCATTTTAGGTAGGTTTAATGCTTTCTTAACTCTTACAGCATCGAAGCCTTCCATAGGACAGGAATCAAAACCTTCAGCAGCAATGGATAGCATAAATGTTTGAGCTGCTAAAGCACAAGACTTGTGCACTGTAATTCTTTGGTCTGCTCTACCTCTCATTCTTGTCATTGGTCTAAAAGCGCCAATCAATCCACTCAAGGTGCTTCTTAATAAACTCAAGAAACCAAACTGGTCAGTTCCGTATGCTAATGGCATTAATTTGCCATAGTAGTTCATTAATTTTTCTTGATTGGGTGTGGTTTCTTCAGTGAAACCATTTTGAACACGTTCTAAATGCCATTGCACTCTTTTCTTCCAATGGTCTTGTCTTGTTACAAATACGACTAATTGTTTTGCAGTTCTTGCCGCATTTTGATTTAGACAATAAGCATGAAAATCTTTTTGTAAAGCAGGGTCCTTGATCCAATAAAATTCCCATAACTGCATATTACTGCTATTTGGGGATAGTATACTACGTTCTAAACTTCTTTGAATGACTTCATCCGGCACTTCTACATTGGGGTCAAATTTTCTATTTGACCTTCTTTTTTCAATAATTTCTTGAAATGATTGTGATAAAGACATATATTTTTTTAATTTGAGTAAAATTTACTACTAAGCAATAAAAATAAGCATAGTTGTGTAATAACAATTCAAAAAGACCTATTTATGATTAAGAAATTTTTCTATGGTTTTATAGTGTTGGTTATTTTAGTGATAGGGCTTGCCAATACACCCATATTTGCACACTTGAGAAATTTTGCTCAATGGGGGAAGCATTCCATTCATGATTACAAAACCCATCCAACAAGACTTGTCAAAGCTGCAAGCGACCCCCAATTTTGGCCTTTAGACAGTGCCTATAATAAAGCAATGATGCCGGACTCTTTATTGCTGGCATTGGATTCAAATGATACACATGCATTTTTAGTGATACAAGACGGGAAGATTGTGTACGAAAAATATTTTGATGGCTACAATTCAAAAACTTTGAGTGGCTCTTTTTCTGCCGCAAAAAGTATCATCTCATTATTAATAGGTATTGCGTTACAAGAAGGTAAAATTAAATCTTTAGAAGAGCCAGTTGGAAATTATGTACCACATTTTAAAGAAGCCAATTTAGACAAAGTAAGGATCGTGGATTTATTGACCATGAGCTCTGGCACAAATTATGAGGAATTTGATAAAAGTTATTTTAGCATGAATGCCTATGGTTATTATGGCGACAACGAAGAGTATATGGTTCAAAAGATGCGCTTTAAAGAACCTTCAGGAACTTATTGGGATTATAGAAGTGGCGATACCCAGGTTTTAGGATTGGTTGTTGAAAAAGCATTTGGAGACAATATTTCAAATTTAGTGTCTGAAAGATTTTTACAACCCATGGGTGCAGAGGTAGATGCTTTATGGTTATTAGATGGAGATCAAAAGCATGAAAAAGCATTTTGTTGCTTTAATGGTGTGGCAAGAGACTATGCTAGATTTGGTCAATTGATTTTAAATAAAGGGGCATGGGGTGGAAAGCAAATTGTAGATTCTAATTATATCTTTAAAGCAACATCGCCGGCATCTTATTTAAAAGACCGAACTGAGTCTGATAATCCTGTCGATTTCTATGGGTATCAATATTGGATCATACAACACAAGGGGATGTCTATTCCTTTTCAAAATGGCTTATTTGGACAATATGTATTTGCAATAAAAGAAAAGAATGCGGTGGTGGTTAGACTAGGAGAGTCTAAGCCCATCAAACCAATTCACCATCATCAGCCCGAAATTTATTCTTATTTAGATGCAGCACTTTCGGTGTTAAAATAAAAAAAGCCGCTCGATTAATCGAGCGGCTTTTTTTTATAAAGATATCTTTGCTTAAAATTGTTTCATAGCTTTTGCAAAATAAGTCAAAGTGCCAGGAAGCGCTAACCAGAAAAATTCTCTGTAAACGAATAATAAAACGATTAAAATTGCGAACCATAAAAAGAATAATGCCCAGTATTTCTTGGTGTTAGTTTGT
>CAIZLI010000321.1 GCA_903933765.1 uncultured Bacteroidota bacterium | reverse complement strand
GTCCATCTATCCATTTGGTAGCAGAATGTACCACAAGGTCTGCACCTAGATCAATTGGAGTTTGACCAATTGGTGTTGCAAAACAATTGTCTACATTTAAAATCACATTGTGTTTTTTAGCAATCGCACTAATCATTGCAATGTCTAAAACTTCTAGTCCTGGATTGGTAGGACTTTCCAAATAAATCATTTTTGTATTCGGTTGTATCGCGGCTTCCCATTCAGCTGCAGTCGCAGCTGCCGATACATAACTAAATTCAATTCCATATTTTGGAAGGTATTTAGAAACTACGTTGTGGGTGCTTCCAAAAATAGCATTGCAAGATAAAAGATGGTCTCCTTTTTTTAATAAAGCCATGAAAGAGCCAAATACGGCACTCATTCCACTCGCTGTTGCGAAGCCTGCTTCTGCATGCTCCAACACTGCCAAACGATCTACAAATTCTTGCACATTTGGATTCGAGAAACGACTATAAATATTATCATCTGATTCATCTGCAAATGCAGCACGCATGGTCTCTGCTTCATCAAAACAAAAACTACTTGTTAGAAACAAAGGACTTGAATGTTCGCCCTCTGCAGTTCTTTCTATTTGTGTACGAATTAATTTAGACTGATCGTGTTTCATGAAAACAAAATAAAAAATTATAAAATTTCAACCTCCCAAGTAATCACTGCACCAGCAGCTCTTAATGTAGCAGCGACTGAACAATATTTATCAATAGACAAAGCACAAGCTTTTTCGGCTTTTTCTTTTGTCATAGAGCCCTTTAGTTTAAAAACAATATGGATCGTTTCCCATAAAGCCGGTTCTTTTCCAACCGCGCGTTCTCCACTAATCACCATTTCATAATGATCCAGGGTTTCTTTTTGTTTATTTAAAATCATCACAACGTCAACGCCACTACATCCACCTAATGCACTTAATAAAGCTTGCATCGGTCTTACGCCATTGCCATGCCCACCTTGGTCCTCTGGAATATCCATTGTCATTAACTGACCAGATTCGTCCAAGGTTTGAAATTGATAATCGTTATCGGTGCGTTTAAGTGTGATCGTTGCCATTAGATTGATTTGTGTCTTGAAAAGGAATTATAAATATTGTACCTTTACAAAGGTAATTCAAATAGCTACTTAGTTAGCACAAGAAAGCGATAAAATGGATCCAGTCATTTATAAATACCATCAACCTTTTACCCTTGAATCCGGTATTAGTTTGCCAAAGCTCAAAATAGCCTACCATTATTACGGGGAATATACACCAGGTAAAAAAGTGGCTTGGGTTTGTCATGCGCTTACAGCCAATTCCGATGCGGCTGATTGGTGGAAAGGTCTAGTGGGGGAGGATGCCATCATCAATCCCAATGATTACTTTATTGTTTGTGCGAATATCATAGGGTCATGTTATGGGTCCACAGGGCCATTGAGTGTGGACGACTTAGATGCATCCACTCGTTTTGATCAATTTCCTATGATCACCATTCGAGATATGGTGAAGGCGCATATTTTATTAAGGCAACATTTAGGGATCGAATCCATTGATCTTTTATTAGGAGGAAGCATGGGTGGATACCAAGCTTTAGAATGGACTATCATGGAGCCTACTGTGATTCAAAAAATGTTTTTGATTGCCACAACAGCTGCTGAAAGTGCTTGGGCGATTGCCATACATACGGCACAAAGGTTGTCGATAGAAGCAGATACGACATGGAAGGAAGCCAATCCAAATGCAGGTGCAAAAGGATTGAAAGCGGCAAGGGCAATAGGGATGTTGACCTATCGTAACTATGAGATCTTCAAAGAGAAACAAACCGATGCAGATGCGGAAAAAACAGATGATTTAAAAGCTGCTTCTTATATCAATTATCAGGGCGATAAATTAGTAAATCGATTTAACGCATATAGTTATTGGTTACTCACAAAGTCAATGGATAGTCACCATATTGCGCGTGGTCGTGGGGGAGATTTAAAGGCGACCTTGTCATCCATACAAACACCCACTTTAGTGATTGGAATCAATAGTGATATTTTATGTCCTTTGGCCGAACAAAAGTTTTTGGAAGCGCATATGCCAAACGCTACTTTGGCAGCGATTGATTCTATGTATGGACATGATGGGTTTATTATTGAAACAGCAACGATCACTACACATTTAAGAACATGGCTTAAAAGCTTAAATTAATTTTAAGCATTATCAATACATTAAAATCATTTGACTATGGGTATTTTAAGACAGTTTGGCGAGTACTTATTCATTAAGAAAAGAGATCCAAATCAGCCAAGAACACAATGGATGAAATACATGCATGGCATGAATCGTATTTCATTGCTTATTTTTATTTTCGCAATCCTATTTACTTTATTCAAGGTATTTATCCTGCCGCTTTTAAAATAAAGCGACTGTCATAAAAAGACTAATAAGTACTTATTATTTCTTCAGTGTTTCCTGAATAATGCCAGCAGCGACTTCTGTGGCTTTTTGTCCAGTGGTCAATGCTTGTTTTAGCGCTGCATAATTTGCTTTGATCCCAGCTTGTTTAGCAGGATCTTCCAATAATTTTTTCAATTCAATGGATAGCTGCTTTGTAGTTAAATCTTCTTGAATCAATTCTTTCACCACTTCCTTGTCCATGATTAAATTGACCAAGGCTATAAATTTAATTTTGACAAAACGTTTTGCCAATGCTAAAGTAATAGGGTTGCCTTTATAACAAACAATTTCTGGGACATTTAATAATGCAGTTTCTAAAGTAGCCGTGCCACTTGTCACCAATGCAGCTTTACTATGTTGTAAAATGGCGTAGGTATTTGCAGCAACTACATGGACATTTGGTAAATTAGGAATGCGTGTATTGAACCAAGTACTATCTATGCCTGGTGCCTGTGCGACCACAAAATGTTCATTCGGAAATGCGTTCGCAACAGAAAGCATGATGGGTAATTTTTTCTGAATCTCTTGTTTGCGACTACCAGGTAATAAAGCAATCAATGCTTGGTTTTGTAATTGGGGAATGGGATGTGCCAATGGTTCAAGTGCATCTATCACTTCCATCAAAGGATGTCCAATATAATCCACTTCCCAATCCCATCTATCTTTAAAATATTTTTTTTCAAAAGGGAGGATGCACAATAAACGATCAATGGATGCACGCATACCAGGTACCCTGTTTTCTTTCCATGCCCATACTTGTGGCGCAATAAAATACACCACTTTTAATCCTTTTTCTTTTGCCCATTTTGCAATGCGTAAATTAAAGCCTGGATAATCAATACAAATTAAAACGTCTGGTTCAAATGCGGTGATGTCTTTTTTACAGAATGCGATATTGGATAAAATGGTCCTTAAATTCATCAATACTTCCACAAAGCCCATGAAAGCCAGGCTGCGATAATGTTTCACAAGATGTCCTCCGGCCTGTTGCATCAAATCACCACCCCAACATTGTATCGTTGCAGAGGGATCATTCTTTAAAATGGCTTTGATCAAGTTGGATCCATGTAAGTCGCCGCTAGCTTCGCCAGCTATGATATAATATTTCATCTATAAAAACCATTTAGCTGCAATAGCCACTATTGCATAAATACAGGTGGTAAAAAAAATGCCTTTCGCTGTCTTATCAATTTGTTTTTGAAAAAAGAAAGTCAATGCAGCTGCGTTTAATAGTAGTGACACACTAATCATCGCAGAAAGAATAGATTTCTGACTTGCCAATAAATCTAAAAAGGTTTGCACAGGTAACATGCTAAATTTCCATTGATAGAATCCTGCAAAGCCCAGAAAGGGGAGTGCTAAACCAATCATGACGCCAATGATATAATTGTCTTTCTCTAATTGCATTGATTTACCATTTCCATTTTTTACTTAATTGCGCTTTCAATACATGGTTGGTCAAATCAAATTGAACAGGTACCACGCTTATATAATTGTTTTTAAGTGCCCAAACATCGGTGTCTTTTGACTTATCAAAGTTCACAAATTCACCTGTAAGCCAGTAATATTTTTTACCATGAGGATCGGTACG
>CAIZLI010000320.1 GCA_903933765.1 uncultured Bacteroidota bacterium | reverse complement strand
GGCAAAGGACAAATTATTTCCTGCTTTTTTTGCGAAACAAAATCGTAAAGGGGTTCCTGTCAATGGCGTCATTGTATCTAGTATCATTATCACTTTATTGATGTTCATGAACAATTCAAAAAACCTAGCTGGTCAATTTAAATTGCTCATACTCCTCTCAACATTTTTTACTTTATTACCTTATTTATTGACGACTGTATCTTATTTGATTGTTCGAGCAAAACAAGCAGCCACCTATACAAAGACTAAGACCATCACAGCAATCGCAATAAGTGTATTGGCATTCTCATTTTCTATGTGGATGCTCATTGGATCAGGGCAAGAAATAGTCTATTGGGGATTCCTCATGCTCATGATGGGCGTGCCTTTCTATGTCTATATGGTGTACAAAAACTAATGTCAAATTTTTGTAAATTCGTCAACAATATGTCATTTATAACGTTTTAGATTTTATATTCGCTGTTCATGAAAAAAAGGATCATTGGAATTATATTGACTTTAGTGGTTGCAACCCAGGTTTTCCCTGTGGATGGAGTCCGCTTTTGGTCTAATTTAGTTCAATCCAAGGCTCAAGCTACAACAGCCTCTATTTTGGCGCTAGAAGAAGAGGAAGTAGAGGAGATTCAATTCAAGGTCAAAAACATGGAATCCAACCATTCAATGTATTTTGAAAGCCAAATGGCATCCTTGCTTTTAAGTGCCAATTATCCTATTATGACACATTTGGGCGCAGTCATCGACAGAAATAGCCCTATTCTTATTCCGCCTCCCAATACAGTTATTTAAGTAATTAAATATATTTTGACTTACAGATAATTGCATTGACTATGGGTCAATCTCTTTAAGTCCTAATTTTCATTATTCATTATAGATTACTAATCAGTTAGATGACTTGTAATTTGTATGAATGGCACTTTAACAATTTATAATTAAAATGAGTTTACATCAACCAAATCAAGGTTTAAGTTTCAAATATTTGAAGGAAGATTTACCTGCAGGCTTAGTCGTTTTTTTAGTCGCTTTGCCTTTATGTTTAGGCATTGCATTGGCGTCGGGCGCACCTTTATTTTCTGGTATCATTGCAGGTATTGTAGGAGGTATCGTAGTTGCGTTTGCAAGTGGATCGGCATTGAGTGTGAGTGGTCCAGCTGCAGGCCTTACTGTGATTGTTCTAAATGGGATTACTACCCTTGGCGCATATGATCAATTTTTAGTCGCAGTTGCAATTGCAGGTGTTTTACAAATTGTTTTAGGCTATTTAAAAGCAGGCGTGATTGGTTATTATTTTCCTTCGAGTGTCATTAAAGGGATGCTCGCTGCAATTGGAATTATTTTAATCTTAAAACAATTACCCATCGCAATTGGATATAATAAAAATGCTGCACAGTCTTATCATATGGGTTCCATCATCATCGCAAGTATTTCAATTGGGATTATTTTATTTTGGGAAATGCCTATGTTAAAAAAGTATGCCTTTTTTAAATATGTACCTGGTGCTTTGATTGCTGTACTTGTTGGCGTTGCTTTGAATCTATTTTTTAATACTAGTATGCCAGCATGGGCCTTATCTGCAGACGCATTGGTAAAATTACCTGTGGCAAAAAATAGCACAGAATTTATTGGACAGTTTACGCTTCCTAATTTTAGTGCACTTGGAAACTATCAGGTTTATGTGGTTGCCATCACCATTGCAATTATTGCAAGTTTGGAATCATTATTAAGTACGGAAGCTGCGGACAAATTAGATCCATATAAGCGCGTCACACCAACCAACAGAGAATTAAAAGCGCAGGGCTTAGGCAATTTAATTTCTGGAATGATTGGCGGCTTACCTATGACAGCTGTGATTGTTCGAACATCTGCCAATGTGAATGCAGGTGCAAAAACTAAATTATCTGCTATTTTTCATGGGTTGCTTTTATTAATTAGTGTTGTTGCTTTCGCAGCAGTCTTAAACCAAATTCCACTGGCTTGTTTAGCAGCAGTTTTATTAGTAGTAGGGTATAAATTGGCTAAAGTAGCCTTATTTAAAGAAATGTATAAACTTGGTTGGGAGCATTTTATTCCATTCATTGTGACTGTGGTTGCAATTCAATTTAGTGATTTGCTAAAAGGGATTGCACTAGGTATGTTGGTAGCCATTTTTTATATCTTAAGAACAAATTTTCGTCGTGATTATCAAATGCATCAGGAGAAAAAGTCTGAAGGAGGTAACATCAATATTATGCTATCTGAACATGTGACGTTTATCAATAAAGGAAGTATCGCTAAAAAATTATCAGCTATTCCAAACGATACCATTGTCACAATAGATGCGAGCAAATCGCATTATATTGATATTGATGTGCTTGAAATTATCTATAACTTTGAAATAACAGCAAAGTTGAAAAATATTCAGGTAAATTTGGTGCAAGTACCAGCCAGAGCAACTGTTTCGGGGCATTAAACATAATGTAAAATGTAAGAGAGATCTCAAAATGGACATGGATCACCCACAACAAATTGAATTAAAAAAAATAAAAAATTAGACATGGAAAAATCATACGCAAGATTAATTGAAAATAACAAAACATGGGTCGCAGAACAATTACAATTAGACCCTAATTTTTTTGAAAATCTATCTAAAGGGCAAACGCCTGAGTATTTATGGATAGGTTGTTCAGACAGTAGGGTGCCAGCTGAGTCCATTACTGGTACAGACCCAGGTGAAATGTTCGTACACCGTAATATTGCCAATATGGTGGTGCATAGTGACATGAATATGCTCAGTGTATTATCTTATGCTGTAGAGGTACTTAAAGTAAAACACGTCATTGTATGTGGCCATTATGGTTGCGGAGGTGTAATGGCGGCGATGAAGAACCAGCAGTTTGGATTAATAGACAACTGGCTTCGTCATATTAAAGATGTGTATAGATACCATCACCAAGAACTGGATGCAATTGAAGATGAGACTTTAAGAGCAAGAAGATTCGTAGAAGTCAATGTACAGGAGCAAGTACATGATCTAGGTAAAACATCGATTGTTCAGAATGCATGGAAAAGAAATCAGCCATTGCATTTACATGGATGGGTCTATGATATTCATGATGGATTGATCAATGATTTAGGGGTGAATTTCACCTGTCCAAAGGACTTACATAGTGTATATCATCTTGATTAACAATAAAGTATCAGTTTTTCTAAAAAAGGAGCATTTTTAATGCTCCTTTTTTTATGCCTGTTCCTATTAGTTAATATTAAGTTCATATTGGCTTAACAATTCGGTAACATGACTATTTGATATTTGCCATACAAATAAAATCATATCGTGAAAAGGATACTACTATTTATAATTTGTTTTGTTGCAGCTATTTCGGTTCAAGCGCAAAAAGCAAAATTGACAGGTAAGGTTACAAACGTAAAAAATGATGTTTTAGTTGGCGTTACACTAACTTTAAAATCCGATAAAAGCCAAGTTTCAAAAACAGATATCGAAGGCAGATTCAGTTTCAATATAGATATCAATAAAGCATATACATTAGATTTATCTTATGTTGGTTACAAAGCAAAATCAATTGATGTTACTGGTGCAACTGCAGCTAACGAAGAAATTGTTTTGGATGTATTATTAGAGGAGTCTGGTAAAAATTTAACCGATGTGGTAGTTTCTGCTACTAGATCTACTAATAAAGGTGCTACTGATAACGCATTGATTGCTTTTCAAAGAAATACCAATACAGTGGCTTCTGTGATTTCTGCAGAGTCTATCAGAAGAAGTCCAGATAGAAACACTGCCGAAATCTTAAAAAGAACACCAGGTGCTTCTATCCAAGAAGGTAAATATATCATTGTAAGAGGTTTGGCGGATCGATATAATCAAGCTATGTTGAATGGTATTTTATTGACAAGTACAGAAGCAGATCGTAAAACCTTCTCTTTTGATTTATTTCCTTCTCAAATCATTGATAATATCATTATCAATAAGGCATTCGTTCCTGAATTGCCAGGAGAGTGGGCTGGAGGTTTAATTCAAGTGAATACCAAAGACATTCCTACTAAGAATTTCTTTAATATACAAATTGGAACAAGTGCGAATTCTCAGGTTACAGGCAAGGATTTCTTAAAAGATGTAGGCGGAAAGACTGATTGGTTAGGTATTGATGATGGCACAAGGTCATTGCCTTCTGGGTATTCTACGAAATCTAATTTTGACACTGCAAGCAATGCAACAAAAATTGGAATTGGAAAACAAATGTCCAATAACTGGGCACCAGTAATGACTACTGCAAAGCCAAATACTAGTTTGCAAATGAACGGTGGATTTTCTGGAACGCTTTGGGGTAAAAAGATTGGCGGTATCATTGGTGTAAACTATTCCAATGCCTTCCGTCTTCAAGATAATACCAATAATCAAAATGGTATTACAGACGAAAAGTTTTTTCCTATCACTAAGTTAAATGATAAAAAATATATTGAAGATATTAACATGGGTGCCATCGCTGGATTGTCTATGTTTTTAAATCCTTTGAATAAGATCAGTTATAAAGCCATCGTGAATGTAAAAACGGCAAATGCATACAATTCAAGATTTGGTACCGATTATAGTAGACAAGATCTTGTGAAGGGCAATGAATTTGTGTTTGGTCAAAATGTATTTTTTACCAATCAATTGAATGGTGAGCATAGTTTATCTCAAAAATTAAAATTCAATTGGTTTGGTGCTTTTAATATTTTAGACGCTTACACACCTGATCAAAGAAGAATCTTATACACTAAGAGTGCAAATGGTGTAGATCCTTTTGTTTTGAATATTTCTAATACCTTATCACAACAGTCTGGTAGTCGTATATTCCAAACACTTTCTGATTATATCTATACGGGTGGTGGCGACTTGACATTAAAAATCAAGCAACAAACTGTTAAAGCGGGTTATATGATACAAGTGAAAGATCGCTTGTATGATGCGCAATTATTTGCTATTTATTTGCCAACAGATAATGCTGATTTAAGAAAATTAGATGCTGGTTCTGCATTTTTACCTCAAAATTTTGGAAATGGATCTGATGATAAATTCGCATTCAACGCAATTCAAAATAGAAATTTCAGGTATTTAGCAAATACAATTTTGAATGCAGGGTATGTTCAATTTGATAATAAAATTTCTGAGGCTATAAGAGTTGTATGGGGCGTAAGAGTAGAAGATTTCGATCAATTAGTGGGTTCGGTTAAAAAATGGGACCCTAGACACACTTATTCTAAAGTTACAGACTTCTTACCTGGCGTAAATACAACGCTTAAATTGACTCAAAAAGCGAATTTAAGATTAACTGCTTCTCAAACTGTGATTCGTCCTGAATTAAGAGAATTATCTGCTTTGAATATTTATGATTTTGAATTAAACGCATCTGTTTCTGGTAATCCAGGCTTAAAGCGAACTAAAATAACCAATACTGACTTAAGATATGAATTGTATCCAAGTGCAGGCGAGATGTTTACGGTTGGTATTTTCTATAAGAATTTTGACAACCCAATTGAAAGTATTTTCCAAGAAGGTGCAGGTGGTTCTAGCTTATTTTCTTTCCAAAACGTATCAAAAGCGACTGCATACGGATTTGAAATAGAAGGGCGTAAAAAATTGACCAAGCGTTTTACCCTTCAAGCCAACGGTTCTTATATCAATTCAAAAATTGATGATGCTGCCTTAAATGTAAACAGAGCCTTACAAGGACAGTCTCCTTATTTATTGAATACTGGATTATTATACGATGTTGTAGAAAAAGGGTTTAATACCACATTATTATTCAATCGAATTGGTAAAAGAATATTCTTAGTAGGTGACATTCAAGCTGGTGCAGGTTCTCCAGATGTATATGAAAATCCAAGATCATTAATAGATTTTCAGATTAGTAAAAAGTTTAATGATAACAAAGCAGAAATTAGATTCTCAATTTCAGATATCTTAAACCAAAGACAAATATTCTACCAAAACAATAATACAAATACAGATTACAATACAAGTTCAGATGCAATTCGTTTGTCTCGAAAATTTGGAACAACATTTGGTATAACACTTAACTACTCATTATAATAATCAAACATAAATTTTTTTAAATACAACAACAATGAAACAATTATTTATTTTATCTCTCGCTTTTTTAGCCATCACTGGTTGTAGAAAGATCGAAATGGATGGCGAAAAAGAAATCTTCGTAGTAACGAAGGAGGTGGCTCCAGTTGGCGTGGTTTCAAAAACAGTAACCTTATCTGGAAAAATCACTAAAGACACGACTTTGTTTGCAAAGGATGTGAATTACCTTTCTGGTGTAGTTTATATTACAAAAGGGGTAACCTTAACGGTGGAAGCAGGTGCTAAAGTATTAGGAAAGTCAGGATTAGATGTGGCTTCTTTAGTGATCACTCGTGGTGCTAAAATCATCGCAAAAGGCACAGCTGAAAATCCAATTGTGTTTACTTCTGCTTCACAAAATCCACAATCAGGTGATTGGGGTGGTATCGTTATACTAGGTACTGCAAAAGTGAATCAAACATTAACTTGGAAAGGTGCTGCTGTAGCTGGTTTAACTTCAGTAGAAGGCGGTATCAACGATACAGAAGTTGGATATGGTTTAGCAGGTTCTGGTGATGCTGCATTCCCTACAGGTAATGACGCAGATAACTCTGGAATTTTACAATATGCAAGAATTGAGTATGCTGGTTATGCTTACCAACCAGATAATGAATTGAACAGCTT
>CAIZLI010000319.1 GCA_903933765.1 uncultured Bacteroidota bacterium | reverse complement strand
GGCATGATCCTGGGACCCCCTGATTATGAGTCAGGTGCTCTAACCAACTGAGCTATAGGCCCGCATCTTTCGATGACAGGCTGCAAAAATAGTAAAATTGACCCTGTTATTGAACTTAAAGTCCCAATATTTTAACCTTTTTTAAAGTGTTCTACCCTTTTTTTCAATTATTTTTGCCAAATGAAGAAAGTAATTTTATCCCTCCTTACTATTTTGTTATTCAGCGGATTAGCAAATGCACAAACAGTTCCTACCGAGAAGAAAATGGCCGACTTATCTAGCCGTCCTGCCGATCATTTACTGATCCAATTTGGTGCAGACAGTTGGATTGGAGGTCCTGATAGTGTTAAGACATCTGGTACTGGTCGTCACTTTAATGTGTACTTTATGTTGGACAAGCCTTTTAGAACCAACAATAAATTTAGTTTGGCATATGGTCTTGGTTTTGGTACCAACAATCAATACATCGACAAAGGCACTTATGTAGATCTTGCGCAAGTGGCTAATTCAATACGTTTTAAAAAATTGGATTCTATAGCAAATCGTTTTGACAAACAAAAAGTAGCAACAGTGTACTTACAGGTACCTGCTGAATTAAGATATTATTCCAATCCTGCCAATCCTGCTAAGTCTTGGAAATTTGCTGCAGGGCTTAAAGTGGGTTTATTGTTTAAGGGTTCTACCAAAATGAAGGACTACCAAACATTCAATGGTACATCCCTTTACGGTAAAACATATGTTCAAAAAATCAGCAACAAAAGGTTCTTTACAAGTAACGATATCTCATTGACTGCAAGAGCTGGATACGGTATCATTTCATTGAATGTTGGGTACTCTGTAACCCCTGTGCTTCGTGACGGATACGGTCCTTCATTCAACAGATTATCTGTTGGATTGAGCATTAGTGGTTTATAGTTACTTTAAAAATACTTAGAACCCTCCTTTATATTAAGGGAGGGTTTTTTTATTCTACATAGGTATTGAGTTATCTTTGTACAAATTCAGTTTCATTTTGATAGAGAAAAAGCAAATCATAAAGGAAGAAGAGAAGGCGGTCTTAGTGGGCGTGATTCTACAAGAGCATACCGAAGAACAGGTGAATGAATATTTAGCGGAGTTGGCTTTTTTAGCTGAAACTGCAGGGGCGATAGCGGTTAAAGTTTTCAAACAAAGATTACCGCATCCAGATAGTAAAACATTTGTGGGTAAGGGTAAGCTAGAGGAGATCAAACAATATGTTGCGGCCAAAGATATTGACGTAGTGATTTTTGATGATGAGTTAACAGGATCTCAAATACAGAATATCGAAAAGGAAGCTAAGTGTAGGGTGATTGACCGAAGCGATTTAATCTTAGATATTTTTGCACGTCGTGCTAGAACAGCACAAGCAAAAGTACAAGTAGAGTTAGCACAATACCAATACATTTTACCAAGACTTAAAGGGATGTGGTCGCATTTGGAAAGACAAGGTGCGGGGATTGGATCACGTGGTCCGGGTGAAACAGAAATTGAAACAGATAGACGTATTGTTAAAGAT
>CAIZLI010000318.1 GCA_903933765.1 uncultured Bacteroidota bacterium | reverse complement strand
GTTCGTGGATCGCAGATAAAACACCACAGCTATCCGCTTCAAACATATATTCACTCTTAGTGTAACCAATTTTCTTGATCACATTACGTGCAATGGTTTGAACATCTAAATAAGCTTTAGATTTTACCTCACCTGCTAATACCACTTGACCAGTTGTTACTAAAGTTTCACAAGCCACTTTTGATTGTGGATCGAAAGCTAAAAAATTGTCGATCAATGCGTCAGAAATCTGATCCGCTACTTTGTCTGGATGTCCTTCAGAAACACTCTCAGATGTAAATAAATAAGGCATATTGTTTTATTTAGATGTTATTATTAAAGTGCAAATATATTAAATAATCTTAATTAATATAGGGTATAATACAGTTTGAAATACAGATTGGATTAAATGAATTGATCTATAGATTGGTATAGTAAATACGCAACCTCATCCTGAACTTAGAATGAGATCCCCCACCCAATCTAACACGGCCTATAGCAGCTTGATTACCCAATGAAGTCGATAAATAATCTGTGGATTGTATTTTATTATATGGATATGGCTGAACGAATTTGATGGAATCATTTACAGGTGCATACAATCTAAAATCAAACAATGAATCCTTTCTTGCAATCAATCCTTGTACATACCTACTCACGTTAAAATTGTAAGTAGCTACATTACTATAGCCATTCAAGGATTTAGTAATTTTTTGTCCGCCAAACTGCGCTAATAATTGAGTATTCATAACACCTGGAAAATCATTTGGCACTGACCTTAATTGCTTGGTTGCACTATCATATACACCCAAGAATAAATAATTTGGTGCCGTCATATAAGTTTCGGTAGTCGATAAACGTGCAGCATCTGGCACTTGTTCTGCAATCAGTTCTGCCCTATGAATAATTTTCTTTTCAAACGTCTTCAAACCAGGTACTTTAATTTTAACCATCGTACCAGGACTTGTTTGTACATAAACCAAAGAATCTTTAGCAAACCCATTTAGATGACTTGCAATTTCTGAGGCCGCTCTATTTCTTTGGATGAAGTTGGCATTTTGTGCCGTGTAGTAATTGAATCTAAAATTGGTAACTAATGTATCTCTTGTTACGCTTCCAGTTGCACTAGTAGAATAATATAGAGACAATTTTGTGTTAGAATCTAATAATGCCAATTTGATCAAGGCATTGTGGTTGTCCGCTGGATTTGTAGATAAAGCAAAACCAGAAAAAGCATTACGGAATGTGGTGTCATTTCTGTAGGCCCCGATTGAATCATAGGTTTTTAAAAAAAGCTCCCCTAATGATTGATTCAATCTTATACGGATTTGTCTTGAAGCATTTTCAAAACGATCATTGATAGAATCTTTTGCACTAGCAAAATCAAATAATTTTGGATTGCCAAGCGCAATTCCTTTTCTTATTCCATATGCATTTGGATAATTTGATGCATAAAATTTCCCAGTGACCAAAGGTGTTGTTGGGTCTATTTTATTGACATAAATTTTAACTGGCTTTGATGAGTCTCCAAAAAAACCTTTATAACTTAAAATCAAGACCACCGAATCCACAATGATACTGTCTAGTGTCCCTTTTATGTAAAATGGATAAAAGCTAGGTTTTAACTGTAAAAATAAGGACGCACTTGTGGTTCCAAACATTGGATCATTGGTGATATCTCCAAGCACATGTTGGTCAGTTGGATAAATTCTTAATGAATCTTCCATTAAAACTGTTTCTGTTTCTACCTCTAATAGGGTGTCTTTAGTGCCTATGGCGTCTTGGGACAAAAAGTCTATTCCAAGCTCAGAAGTACCAATTCTGGTACAAGAATAAAGCAATGTAGCTGCGATTGTAAAATAGGTAACCCTTCTAACTATGTTGATAAATGCCATGTATAATTACTTTACTTGCCTGCAAGTTCGTTGTATAAATCTAAATACTCTGTTAAATCAGAATCCCATCCATTAAAAGGCACCACTTTCTTTCCTTTTACTGAGGCAAATTCAGTCACCAATTTTTTGTCAATCACATCTGAACCAAAAGAAATTGCATCAGCATAAGTTGCGCCTCCTCTGAACATAGCCGAGTTAGACAATTCTTTAAACGCTTCTAATTCTTTCTCCTTTACATTCGTATTGATCAAAGCCTTGGTCATAAAGTCTTTTGGAAACTGTTCTTCGAAAGTATTTTGTCCAATCGTGTACACCACTTTAGCGTTGGAGAATACGGGTTCTTTCTTAAAAGCAGTTTTAATATAAGCCGGGATTAAACCTGTCATCCAACCACTACAGTGAATGATGTCTGGAGGCCAACCGAATTTCTTCACGGTCTCTAAAGCTCCGCGGCAAAAGAAAATGGTTCTCATGGCATTGTCATCAAACCATGTTTCATTTTCATCGTGGAATATATGCTTACGCTTGAAAAAATCTTCGTTTTCTAAAAAATAGACCTGCAATCTTGCATTGGGTAAGGAAGCGACCTTAATTTGTAAAGGATAATCATCACTATCTACTTGAACATTGATCCCTGATAATCTAACTACTTCATGTAAACGGTGTCTTCTTTCATTGATTACACCAAATCTTGGCATGATACAACGTACTTCTAACCCACTGTCATTGCTTTTAATTGCGAGTTTATTGATCACCTCTGCAAATTCTGTCATCTCTAAATAAGGCGACATTTCTGTAGCAATATATAAGATTCGTTTTTTTTCTGACATTCCTTTAATAGTTTAACTAAGTAACCTCAACGAGTTGGCAAAGGTACGGATTTAAAAGGACTTTATAAAACCCTAAAAAAGCCCAATTATTAAGGCTTTGTCAGGGGTATTCTAGACAATTGGTTGTAAATTGCGGGGCAACTGAAACCTTACAATAATGGGAAAGTTTCTTAAAATCGGGTTCTTTTTTCTTTTAGGTATCGCCTTGATATGGTGGAGTTTACATCAAATTCCGGCCGAAGAATGGACAAAATTCACCCTCGCACTCAAGCAATCTAAACTTTGGATTGTTTTTCCTGTCTTTATTATATTAGGACTTTCACATTTTTTACGTGCACTTAGATGGCGTTTGATTATGGAACCATTGGGTTATCAACCAAGCATTGCGAATACATACCTTGCTGTCCTAATAGGCTATTTAGCCAACCTAGCGATCCCCCGTCTTGGAGAGGTTTTAAAATGCACCTTATTGGCTAAGTATGAGAAAGTGCCTGCCGAAAAAATAGTAGGTACCATTGTTGCAGAAAGGGCCTTTGATGTGATAAGCCTTGGCATTGTATTTTTAATGGCGCTTGGTTTACAATTCAATGTGATTGAAGCCGGTTGGAACCAATTGAAAAATCAAACTGCTACCCCAGTAATTGACTCCAATGAGGGTAATTGGAAAATGTATTTGTTTGTTGGTATAGGTATTTTATTGGTGACACTGTTTTTGATCCTCAGAAAACGTATCCCTACAATGGTTACCTCCATTAAACAAATTTTTAGTGGCATTTGGGAGGGTGTGATGAGTGCGACTAAATTAAAACAACAAAAAATATTCTTTGTATACTCCTTTGGTATTTGGTTTTTGTATTTATTAGCCACTTATGTAGGATTGTATGCCACAGCAGGAACTGAGAGTAGTTTTGCCACCGCAATTAGTTGTTTGGCATATGCGAGTATTGGTATGATACTAACCCCAGGTGGCATTGGCGCTTATGCCTATTTTATGGCGAAAGTGCTAGAACTAAATGGTGTAGATTATACTTTGGGACTTGCCAATGGTACTTTACAGTGGTTTTCACAGTTCTTAATTGTAATTGTATTGGGTGGACTGAGTTTAATTATATTACCTATCATTAATAAACAAGCTAAGTAAGATGCGCGCAGTGGAACAAATAGCAAAAAAAATCATGACCATTGAACAAGCAAAAGCATTCATGCAAGCTTGTAAAACAACAGGAAAGACAGTTGCCTTTACGAATGGCTGCTTTGATATTTTACATCCTGGTCATTTATTTTCTTTGGCACAAACAGCAAAGGAAGCAGATTATTTATTGGTGGGATTAAATAGTGACGCAAGTGTTAAAAAACTAAAAGGTCCAGAGCGTCCAATTAATACGACCGAAAGCAGGGCCTCTATTTTGGCCAATTTAGTATTGGTAGATGTGGTGGTGGTATTTGAAGAAGACACCCCTTTACAATTAATACAAACACTCCTACCAGATGTACTTGTAAAAGGTGGAGATTATACGATTGATACCATTGTTGGTGCAAAAGAAGTCATTGCAAATGGAGGAAAAGTGGTGATCAACCCAATAGTGGAAGGTTTTTCCACAACCAATATCATTGAAAAAATAAAAAAATAAACATGCAATTTTTACAAGAATTAAAAATTCAAAAAGAAAACGAAGGCAGTTCAACAGGCGCAAAATGGATTCAAAGTAAGGGTGAGCTGATCTCCTCTTTTTCTCCAGTGGACAATCAATTGATTGGTGCAGTTGTAACAACAGATGCTGCCGCGTATGAACAAGTGATTAAAACTGCAGAAGCTGCATTTATAGAATGGCGTAATTGGCCAGCACCTAAAAGAGGTGAAGTTGTAAGACAATTAGGTGAAGCATTAAGAAAAGATAAAGCAGCACTAGGTCAATTAGTAAGCTATGAAATGGGGAAAAGTTTACAAGAAGGTTTAGGTGAAGTACAAGAGATGATTGATATCTGCGATTTTGCAGTTGGATTGTCAAGACAATTATACGGATTGACCATGCATAGTGAAAGACCATCCCATAGAATGTATGAACAATGGCATCCAATGGGTATTGTGGGTATCATTTCTGCATTTAACTTCCCTGTAGCAGTATGGAGTTGGAATGCAGCATTGGCATGGGTTTGTGGTAATGTAACTGTATGGAAGCCAAGTGAGAAAACACCATTATGTGGCAATGCCATTCAAAAAATTGTTGAAAAAGTATTTGCAGACAATGCTGTGCCAGAAGGTGTGAATAATTTAATCCAAGGTGGACGTGCTGTAGGAGAATGGATGAGTAAGGATACAAGAATTCCATTGGTTTCTGCAACAGGATCTACGCGTATGGGTAAGGAATTGAATAAAGAAGTGGCAGGTCGTTTAGGTAAAACAATTTTAGAATTAGGAGGCAATAATGCAATCATTATTACAGAACATGCCGACTTAGACATGTCCTTAATTGGTGCTGTGTTTGGAGCAGTGGGTACTGCAGGACAAAGATGTACTAGCACCCGAAGACTAATCATTCATGAAAAAATTTATGACCAATTTGTAGAAAAATTAGTGAAGGCCTACCAACAAATTAAAATTGGAGATCCATTGGATAGTAATAATCATATGGGACCATTGATAGATAAAGATGCAGTAAAAATGTATTTGCAATCTATTGAAGCTTGTAAAAACGAAGGCGGTAAATTTATTGTAGAAGGTGGCGTATTAGAAGGCGCTGCCTATGCAAGTGGTTGTTATGTAAAGCCATGTATTGCAGAAGCAAAACCACAATTTAAAATTGTACAACACGAAACATTTGCTCCTATTTTATACCTTTTAAAATATAAGACCATCGAGGAGGCCATTGCCATTCAAAACGAAGTGCCTCAGGGATTGTCATCTGCGATCATGACTTTAAATATGAGAGAATCTGAATTATTTCTTTCAGTGAAAGGAAGTGATTGTGGTATTGCGAATGTGAATATAGGCACAAGTGGTGCAGAAATTGGTGGTGCCTTTGGTGGTGAAAAAGAAACTGGTGGCGGAAGAGAAAGTGGATCTGATGCATGGAAAGCTTATATGCGCAGACAAACCAATACAATCAACTGGAGCACACAATTACCACTTGCTCAAGGAATCAAATTTGATTTTTAATTAGTCCTATGTCCCAATTTCCTATGCGTAGAATGATGCTTACTATATTTTTGTACACCTGTTCCCAAATCGTATGGGGACAGGATGCAAAATTTTGGCATTGGAAAGATCTTGAAAAAGATGGCGTGCATGGTGTAAGCTTATTAAAAGCCCAACAGCTATTAACAGATTTAAAGATAAAACCCACGCCTATTATCATTGCAGTATTAGATGGCGGGATTGATACAGCACATCCTCAAATTAAATTATCGCTTTGGAATAACCCAAGAGAAATTCCAGGCAATGCTTTGGATGATGACAAAAACGGATACGTGGATGATTTGCATGGATGGAATTTTTTAGGCAATGCTGCTGGTGAAAATATCAACAAAGCATCTGATGAAAAATCAAGAATCTACCACCGCTATAAAGAGGCATTCAAACAAGAACAATTAGATAGTACGTCTTGGGATGCAACAAAAAAACAGACCTATAAAATGTGGCAGCAAGCTGCTGCTGAAATTGTTTTTTCAGACGAAGATGCTGGCAATTTATCCTTCATCAAAATGGCCAGAAATGCAGTGGTAAAGATGGGCCTTATTTTAATTAGAGAAATGGAGGATAGTAATTTTTCAACGGAAAAATTAGAAACCTATCAACCGATTGGAAAAATCACTGCAGATACAAAAATTTCCTATTTAAGAACGATGCAGGCTTTAGGCATAGAAAGATCAAATGGTCATCAGTCCATAGTGCAAGATCTGAATGAATATATTTCAGGAAAGGAAAAATCAGCAGTCTCTATTGATACCCCTCCTGAAGATCTTAGAAAAAAAATCACCCAAGACCAATATGATAATTTGAATGACCAATATTATGGCAATAACAATATCACTGGTCCAAATGCAAAACACGGAACACATGTGGCAGGATTAGCTGCTGGGTTGGTAGATACCTTATACAACAAATCGAGCTTTAGGAATCCTATTCAAATCATGGGCCTACGTGTGGTACCAGATGGAGATGAATATGATAAGGATGTTGCTTTAGGGATAAGATATGCCGTGAATAATGGTGCTAAAATTATCAATATGAGTTTTGGGAAATCTTTCTCACCAGAACAAGCTTGGGTGGATAGTGCCATTCGATATGCAGCATCAAAAGATGTCTTGATCATTCATTCTGCTGGAAACGAATCTTATGATTTAAATGTCAAATCCGTCTACCCTAGCCCTGTCTCAAAAGTATTTAAGGATAAAGCTATGAATATGATTACCGTGGGCGCAAGTAGCGATCCGGTAATTGCAGAAAGTCTTTCAACGGACTTTAGTAATTATGGCAATAAAATAGTTGATTTATTGAGTCCTGGAAAAAAAATATATTCAAGCTTACCCAATCAACAATATGGTTTTTTAGATGGTACCAGTATGTCTGCTCCAATATTGAGCCATATTGCAGCACTGATTAGAGCATATTTTCCAAAATTGAGTGCCACAGAAGTAAAATCGATCTTATTACAAAGTTGTTGGAAACCAAATGACCCAGCATTAAAACTGGATGAATTAAGCGCTGAAGGTGGCATCATCAATGCTGCATTAAGTGTTCAAAATGCAATCCTATATCAAAGAAATAAAAAATAAATACATGTCTAGACCAAGCACCACAGAGTATGCCCCATTTTTTCAAACCTATATCAATTATACGAGTGGTAAGGATTATGAAATTTTAGTAAAACAATATCATGATCGTTTAGTAGATTCATGGAATGCCATACCTCCTGAAAAAATCAAGTACGCATACGGACCAGAAAAATGGACGATACAGCAAATGTTCCAACATGTGATTGACACTGAAAGAATCTTTGCATACCGTGCCCTTGCCATTGCAAGACAGGATAAAACTGCCCTACCAGGCTTTGACGAAAATAGTTATGCTGCAAATGCAGATGCAAGCCACCGTAATTGGAAGGATATGTTAATTGAGTGGAGAACAGTAAGACAAGCAACTAACTTATTATTTGCATCCTTCACTCCTGATCAATTGAAAACAAAAGGCAATTGCAATGGACATGATGTGACTGTAAATGCTTTAGGCTTCATCCTTTTTGGACATGCCCTGCACCACTTGCATATTCTTAAAGAGAGATATGATATTTAATTATTTAAAATTGAAATACAGAAAGCGTATTTCAATTAAAGAGTTCAAAAATATCGTATAAAAAAAGAACCCCTAAATAAAAATTAGGGGTTCTTTTTTGCCTGACGGCCATACTCAATTTTTGAAGAGGAATTATCCTTTTGTCATGAATTGATTTTTTCGAATATTAATATCAAAAAAAGGAATTCTTTAATTTAGTTACATGAGTAACTATATTTCTATTATTCATTTTTAGAATTCTTTAATTGATTTGCACCGAGTGCCAATCAATTTATATAATTACTTTGTAGCGTAGATATGTACTGCTAATTGAACTTGCGTATCAATAGCACCTACTCCGTAATTGATTCCGAATAAAGTTCTGTCAATTGGGAAGAATGCTTCTGCGAAGAAACCTTTTTCGTCCGCGTTTCTGATGATCGCTTCAAAGCTGATATCTTTAGTGATACCCTTTAAAGTTACTGAACCAGATAAAGTCGCTTTTTCTGCAGTGGTGTATTTTACAGCACTGATATTGAAAGTTGCTTCACCAAATTTAGCTACATCAAAAAAGTCAGCAGTAGATAAATGCCCAGCTAATTTATCACCAGCAGCGTCTGTTACTTTCATACCTGCAACATCCACTACAAATGATCCACCAACTAATTTACCACCATCCACTTTAACTGAACCAGACTTCACTGGGAAATAACCAGTATGGAAATCGGACTTCTTAGAACCAGTAAAATCTACTTTACTCTTTTGAGCAGTTACTGTGAAAGTTTCAACTGCTTTTGTAGATCTTGGGTTGTTAAAAGAGAACAATACTAACGTCGCTAATGCGAATGCAGAAGAAAGAATGATTTTTTTCATATTTGTTGTTTTAAGTTTTTTAAAATTTGCTCAATGCTCTGATATAACAAAATAGGACTCTTTTTGTTTAATTCGACCCTAAAATAGCCTCTTTTTTTGTTTATTCTATTTGCAATAGCTCGCCAAAGATATAAAACAATGTTTAAACAACGAAATAAATAATTATAGCTATTTTTCAATCTATTTTCCCCTCATAATCTGCGTATTATGAATTATCTTTGCCAAAATTTCAGATTATGAACCTGCATGAATATCAAGCAAAAGAGTTGCTTAAAAAGTACAATGTTCCTGTTCAAGAAGGTGTAGCCGTCGATAACGTTAAAGACGCTGTAGCTGCATACCAAAAAATTGCAACAGAAACCAATAATAAATTTGCGGTTGTGAAAGCTCAGATTCACGCAGGTGGACGTGGTAAGGGTAAAATAAATGGTTCAGAACAAAGAGGTGTTGCAGTTGGTAAATCAGCTGAAGACATCGAAAACTTTGCAAAAAATATTCTTGGTGGCACTTTGGTGACCATTCAAACAGGCCCTGCCGGAAAAGTAGTGAGCAAGATTTTAGTGGCGCAAGACGTCTATTATGAAGGACCTCAGCCAACTAAAGAATTATACTTGTCTATCTTATTAGATCGTGCAAAAGGCATGAATGTAGTCATGTATAGCACAGAAGGTGGTATGGATATCGAAGAGGTAGCACACAATACACCAGAAAAAATATTCAAAGAGTGGGTACACCCAGGTGGCGGTTTACAAGGTTTCCAAGCAAGAAAAATTGCATTCAACTTAGGTTTAAGTGGAGATGCATTTAAAAGCTGCGTGAAATTTGTCACTAATTTATACAACGCTTACGTTGGTTTAGACTGCGGAATGTTAGAGATCAATCCTCTTTTCAAAACTGCTGATGACAAAATCATTGCAGTAGATTGTAAAATGAATATTGACGATAGCGCTTTAATGCGTCATCCAGATTTATTAGCAATGAGAGATGTTACGGAAGAAGATCCTACAGAAGTAGAAGCAGGTGAATTCAATTTAAACTTTGTAAAATTAGACGGTAACGTAGGCTGTATGGTGAACGG
>CAIZLI010000317.1 GCA_903933765.1 uncultured Bacteroidota bacterium | reverse complement strand
CATCACACTCTTTTTTCAAAGTCACTGGATCTAATACAACGCCATTACCAATGATATTGATTTTATCTTGATGGAAGATGCCTGATGGGATTTGGTGTAAGACCATTTTAGTACCATTCACATATAAAGTGTGGCCTGCATTTGGCCCACCCTGAAAACGAGCAATGACATCATAGTTGGGTGCAAAATAATCCACGATCTTTCCTTTACCTTCATCACCCCATTGAAGTCCTAAAATAACGTCTACCATAAATTTGAATTTGAGTAGCAAAAATAAGTCGAGAAATGGGGATTACCTATTTAAGGGCAGCATAAAAAGAAATGTTTTCACACATATTTTTCCCAGTATGTTGATTACTCGACTTTAGATCAAATCAGTATCAAAACGGGTCACTTTTTGAATGCCGTTGAGGGATTGAATCCGACTTACCAATTCCTCTAATTCATCTTTATCATGCACAAAGACCTTGATGGTGCCTTCAAACATCCCATCCTTGGATTCAATGGTCAATGCTGCAATATTGATCTTGAGATCTCCACTAATGATGGTGGTTATTTTATTGACCACGCCAACGTCGTCTAATCCAATAATACTTAGTCCTGTAAGGAAGGAGATTTCTTTATTTTTTGCCCACTTGGTTTTGACAACACGATGACCATAATTGGCTAATAACTGTGTCGCATTGGGACAGCTTGTTCTATGAATGATTAATCCTTTACCTGTACTTACAAATCCAAATACATCATCACCTGGAATCGGGTTGCAACATTTTGCCAGATTGTATTGGATCTTATCACTTGATTCACCAAAAATGATCAATTCTGAATCTCCTTTTTTTGGAAGGGGCTTGTAAATATGAGGTTCTACATTTGGGTCTGCTGGAGCTATGATAGGCTTTGGTGCTTCTATCTTATCACCAATGACTTGGAAGCTTTTAAGCTCTTTTAAGTCAATCGATTTGGTTGCGATTTTATACAATAAATCTAACTGGCTTGGTAATTTATAAAAGTGCATCAATTGATCCAAGTTATAGGTATTATACACTGCACCAATACCTTCGAGCTTTCGTTGAGCAGTGTATTTTCCTTCTTCAGAAATAATTTTCTTTTCTTCTCTTAAGGCATCTTTGATACTGTTTTTTGCCTTTGCAGTCACCACATTATTTAACCAGTCCTCAGTAGGTTTTTGTTTGTTACTGGTGATGATTTCTATCTGGTCACCACTTCTTAATTTATGGCTAATGGGTACCAATTTATGATTGACTTTTGCACTAATACATTTTGATCCAATTGCGGTATGGATATAAAACGCAAAATCAAGTGCCGAGCTATTGACCGGCAACATTTTCACTTCTCCCTTTGGGGTGTAGACATAAATTTCTTCTGCCAAAAAAGAAGTTTTGAAGTCTTGTAAAAAATCAATGCTTTCTTCCTGTTGATTGCTCAAAGCTTCCCTGATCTGGATGAACCATTTATCAAATCGGTCCTCGCTTTGATCTGTTCCTTCTTTGTATTTGAAATGCGCTGCTAAACCTTTCTCAGCAATTTCATTCATTCTTTTGCTTCGAATCTGCACTTCTACCCATTTACCATCTGGTCCCATCACCGTTGTATGCAGTGCTTCATAGCCGTTGCTCTTTGGGTTACTTAACCAATCTCTTAATCTTTCAGGTGATGGCAGGTATTCGTCTGTGACCATGGAATAGACTTTCCAACAGGCTTCTTTTTCTTTTTCTAAGGGTACATCAAGGATAATACGGATGGCAAAAAGATCATACACTTCCTCAAAGCTTACCCCTTTCTTTTTTATTTTATTCCAAATGGAATGAATGCTTTTTGGGCGACCAAATATGTCAAACTGGAGTTCGCTTTGTCCTAATTTTTCTTTTAATGGTCTAACAAATTCATTGATATATTTAGTGCGCTCTCTTTTTGTTTCCGATAATTTTTTAGCAATCTCATGGTAGGTAGCTGGCTCCATGTATTTCATAGCCAGATCCTCTAATTCGGTCTTCATATTGTACAGCCCCATTCTATGTGCAAGTGGTGCATAGACCCAAATGGTTTCAGAGGCAATTTTTAATTGCTTGTCTTGTTTCATTGAGTCCATCGTTCGCATATTGTGGAGCCTATCCGACAATTTGATTAGAATTACCCTTGGGTCATCTGTAAGCGTGAGTAAGATTTTTTTGAAATTCTCTGCTTGTTGACTGCTATTGGTGTCCATCACATTTGCAATCTTTGTCAATCCATCCACAATCTTTGCAATCTCATTTCCAAATTCTCTTCTGATGTCATCTAATGTGATATCGGTATCTTCTACTGTATCATGCAATAAAGCGCAGATGGTACTACGCACACCTAATCCAATTTCATCTGCTGCAATCATTGCAACAGCAATAGGATGTAAGATATAAGGCTCACCACTTTTTCGACGCATTGTTTTATGTGCTTCGGCAGCCATTTCAAATGCGGTTCTTAACAATTCCCGATCCCCCTTTTTAATTTTAGTCCTTAGGGTTCTAAGCAATGCACGGTAATGGCGAACAATTTCTTTTTTTTCTTGTTCGTCGGTCAAGTTGTAGGGTGTCACAACTGCATTCAATAATTCTTGATCGGTACTTTCCATGCTTTTACGAAAATACGTAAAAGCGGTGTAACTTTACTTCGCTATGTCGTCAACCCAGCCTAAACCCATATTCAAATCTGCTATCTTAACTAGGGTGTTTTCTTTTGTTGGCCCATATCGATTTATTTTTTGGATCAATGTCTTTTTAGGCATCTTTTTAGCGTTCTCTACCCCTATTCGACCTTATTTGATTCAAGCGACCGTGAACTTGGCGATTGGCAAATTAGTTGTCCTGCCTCAATGGGTGCATTGGTTCTTGCCAAATGAAGCATTTAATTCAGTACTGCAATTAATATTGGCGATCTCCCTTTTTCAGGTGGCATTCATTGTGATTGAAACCATATTTCGTTTTTGTTTTACCTATGGTATGTCCTGGTTAGGGCAACAAGTGATACGAGATTTAAGAAATAAAGTGTACCAAAAAATCATGTATTGGGAAATGCGTCAGTTTGATAAAACGCCTATTGGTACATTGACTACAAGAACAATCAATGATATTGAAAGTATCAACGATATTTTTTCGGATGGATTGATTCCTATCATCGCAGATTTTTTAACGATTGTGGTCACTTTAACGACGATGTTTTTTATCAATTGGGAATTGACTTTGATTTGTTTAATTCCATTTCCAATTATGATTGTGGCCACGTATTTTTTCAAAGAAAGCGTGAATAAAAGTTTTGTTCAGGTGCGTAATGCAGTTGCAGCGCTCAATGCATTTGTGCAAGAACATATTTCTGGCATGCAAGTGGTACAAGCTTTTGCAGCAGAAGAAAAAGAGATGAAAAAATTTGATGCCATCAACACACACCATAAAAATGCAAACATTAAAGCCATCTTTGCTTATTCCGTATTTTTTCCAGTAGTAGAAGTGGTTTTGGCTTTAAGCATTGGCTTAATTGTTTGGTGGGTAGCAGGTCAAAGTTTAGATGCTGGGATGTTGGTGGCGTTTATTTTATTTTTAAATCAGATTTTTAGACCGCTTAGGATGATTGCAGATAAATTCAATGTCTTGCAAATGGGCATGGTTGCTGCAGAGCGTGTTTTTAAGATTTTAGACAATGAAGATGTTACATTAGATCAAGGTCAATATGCGCCTGCTCAAATTCAAGGAGCCATTGAATTTAAAAATGTACAATTTGCTTATCAAGCGCCCAATTGGATTTTAAATGAATTAAATTTTACGGTAGCTGCAGGAGAAACAGTGGCTTTGGTAGGACCAACAGGAAGTGGCAAAACCTCCATCATTAGTATTTTAAATCGCTTATATCCTTATCAAGCAGGTCAAATTTTATTAGATGGAGTCTTGATTGAAGACTATGCACTAGATCGCTTGAGGGCATCCATAGGCGTTGTTTTACAAGATGTATTTTTATTTTCTGGATCCGTATATGACAATATCACTTTACGCAATCCATCCATTCGTCCCGAACAAGTGGAGGAAGCTGCAAAGATGATTGGTATGCATGATTTTATTATGCAATTACCTGGAGGCTATCAGTACCATGTGATGGAAAGAGGCGCTACCTTAAGTTTGGGACAAAGACAATTATTGAGTTTTATCCGTGCACTTTTATACAATCCAAGTATTCTAATCTTAGACGAAGCCACTTCATCTATCGACACGGAGAGTGAACAATTGATTGAAAAAGCAATTGAAACTTTGATTCAGGGAAGAACATCTATTGTGATTGCGCATCGATTATCGACCATCCGAAAGGCAGACCAGATCCTTGTGCTAGAGCAGGGAAAAATCATAGAAAAGGGGACGCATCAGCACTTAATGGAGCAGGGTGGATTTTACAAGGCCCTGAATGAAATGCAATTTGATCCCAAAAAGGGCGCCTAATTTTTTAAATACTTGAAATTCAAGTATTTAGGAGAATCGAAAACATTTTTTTTCGTGCTATATTTCTGCTAAATATTATGAATTTTCAGCAGCATTATCCCTATCTTTGCCGCAAATTTTGAGATCACTATGGCATCTAGAACTATTAAATCTTTACTGGTATTGTGTTTGAGCTTGTTTACAATGGCATTTTCTGGCAATGTATTTGCGAATGAAAAAGTGGTTCAAACTGAGCAGAGCAATCCAGCAGCAGCGCATGAACCAGCAGCACATGAAGCAGAAGCATTTAATGTAACAGAGACGATATTAGATCACATTAAAGATGATCATAGCTGGCATTTATGGGGACATACTTCGCTTCCTTTACCTGTCATTTTATATACTCCAAAAGGATTCGAATTTTTCTCTTCTGCCAAGTTCATGAATGAACACCATGAAGAAATTATGTACAAAGGGAATTTTGATTATAAAATTATTGAGGGCAAAATAAAAATTGTTGACGCAACAGAAGCAGTTGATGTGGAAGCATCTAAAGGCTTATGGGATTTTTCAATCACTAAAAACGTAGCATCATTATTTGTATCAGTATTTATTCTTTTAACTGTACTTCTTACTGCTGCAGGGGCCTACAAAAAAACAGGCATCACTACTGCACCTAAAGGCGTGCAATCTTTCATGGAGCCTATTGTATTATTTGTAAGAGACGAAGTAGCGATTCCAAATATTGGTAAAAAGAAGTTTGCTAAGTACATGCCATTTTTATTAACGATTTTCTTTTTGGTTTTAGTCAATAATTTTTTAGGGTTGGTTCCATTCTTCCCAGGCGGTGCGAACGTAAGTGGTAATATTGCTTTCACCATGACATTAGCAGTTTGTGTATTTGTGGTGGTTAATTTAAGTGCGAATAAAAATTATTGGGAACATATTTTCTGGATGCCAGGCATGCATTGGAGCATGAAATTGTTCTTAGCACCCATTGAATTAATTGGTGTATTCACTAAGCCTATCTCTTTAATGATTCGTTTGTTTGCGAACATTACAGCAGGGCACATTCTAGTATTAAGTTTGATTTGTTTAATTTTTATATTCAAAACAGTGTATGCTTCTGCAATTGCAGTGCCGTTTGCTGTTTTCATTGGGATGATTGAATTGTTGGTGGCTTTTTTACAAGCTTATATCTTCACTATGTTGAGTGCCATGTATATTGGTATGGCAACAGAAGAACATCATCATGAAGCCCATGAACATGAAGGGCATAAAAATGTAGCACATCATTAAATTTTATTTAACTCTTTTTTCAATAACAATTAAAACGTAAAAAAATGGTAGTAGGAAGTGTTGCCGCAATTGGCGCTGGATTAGCAGCTATCGGTGCTGGATTAGGTATCGGTATGATTGGTAAGGGTGCTGTTGAAGGTATTGCTCGTCAGCCAGAAGCTGCTAACGAAATCCGTTCTAACATGATTGTTGCTGCTGCGTTCGTAGAGGCTGTTGCCTTGTTCGCTGTGGTGGTTGCCCTTTTGGGTAACGGATAATCTGTTAAGGATTTTTTAAAGAAATAAATAGGCCCTAGCACAGGGCAAAAGGCCTATTTTTTATTAGATTCATTCATTAAGATAAACGAATAGTATGTTTTTATTAGAAGTAAATCCTCTTGTGTTACCAGATATCGGTTTGGTATTTTGGAACACCATTGCGTTTTTAGTGCTTTTGATTGTGCTAGGTAAATTTGCTTGGAAGCCAATGCTTAAAGCAATTGCTGAGCGTGAAAGCGGCATCGAAGAAGCTTTATTACGCGCAGACAAGATGAAAGCTGAAATTGCTGCAATGCAAAATGAAAATGAAGCATTGTTGGCTAAAGCACGTGAAGAAAGAGCTGGTATGATTAAAGATGCAAAAGAAACTGCAGACAAAATGGTTTCTGAAGCAAAAGATAAAGCGAAGCAAGAGTATGACCGCATTATTAGCGACGCACAATTAGCAATCACACAACAAAAAAATGCTGCATTGACTGAAGTGAAGAATCAGGTAGGCACATTGGTTGTAGAAGTTGCTGAGAAAATTTTAAGAAAAGAATTGTCTAATAAAGCAGAACAAGAAAGCTATATTAAACAAATTGCTGAAGGAGTTAAGTTAAATTAAAAAGTAAGAAATGCCCAACGCACGTTTAGCAGGAAGATACGCAAAGAGCTTACTCGATTTAGCCATTGAGCAAAATCAATTGGATATGGTGCATGCTGACATGAAATATTTTCAAGCAGTTTGTACTCAAAGCCCTGATTTTGTAAATGTGTTAAGAAGCCCAATCATTAAAGCGGATCAAAAGAATGCCATTGTACTTGCTGTGATTAAAGATGCAGTGAGCGCATTGTCTTTGTCTTTTGTTGTTTTATTGGTTAAGAAAAGTAGAGAAAGTGCATTGCCTGAAATTGCAACTGCATTCATAGAACAATACAATGCATTAAAAGGAATACATCAAGTGAGTTTGACTACTGCTGTTGCGATTAGCGACGGTTTGAAGCAAGCCATTGAAGCAAAAATAAAAGCAGAAACTCAATTCACAACGATTGAATTAACAACGCATACCAACGAAGACTTAATTGGTGGTTTTGTGTTGTCATTCGATAACAATTTGGTTGACGCTAGTATTAAAAGAGATTTATTAGATATCAAGAAACAATTTTTATCTAACGAATTTGTAGCAAAATTTTAATTAACATAACAATCATACATTAAATAAGTTTTTATGGTGGACATTAAACCTGATGAAATATCTGCAATTCTTAGACAGCAATTAAGCAATTTTAATGCTTCTGCTGATTTAGAAGAAGTAGGAACTGTACTACAAGTT
>CAIZLI010000316.1 GCA_903933765.1 uncultured Bacteroidota bacterium | reverse complement strand
AATAGAGATTAAATTTAACGAACTCCTTTGAAGAAGCCTTCTTTAACCAATATAGATTTTAATAAATTAATATTTCTGTTCTTCAAGTCAATACCATCTGTTGCACTAGTATGCAAGACAAAGAAATAAGGGTGGAGGTTTTCTTCGATATACCCTAGTACCCAAGCCTGATTGCCAAGTGCAGTATCTGTAGCGACTAAATAACTTAATTGATAATTAGAGTTCTGCTCTTTTAAGATCATTTTTTTAAAAAGCTCTTGGCTGCGTTTTTGAAAAGGCAAGCCTTTAAAGTATACTCTTTTGATAAAGCCAAGCTGTTCGTCTGCAGTAATCAATAAGGATTCGTCCTTCCAAAAACCATCCATATTTGCACTCACAATTCCTTTACCATAATGTATAGAATCAATTTCTTGTAAAATAGTCGTTCTGCCAATCTGTTGCACCAATTGCTGATAATACATAGTTGAATCTAATGATACCCAAGTATTGGTGTCTGCATTAAGTTGACCTTGATCAAATCCAATTAAAATAGGCAATGCAAAAAAAGTATTCAATGGTGCATACCCGCTATCCTTGTAGGCGGATAAATTAAATACAGTGAACGCTTCACTACTATTTTCCATCAAAGCAAAACTTCCCTGCATACCAGCACTATCAATCTGTTGACCAATTGTCGAACTGATTTTTACATTATTGGGTGTGCAAGCAAATGCGCTTACTGCTAGAAGGATGACTACAAAAATCTTTTGCATAATAAAAATTGAAAAGGCTATGAAACAAAATACACTCCACAAGTAGATGTGAAGTGTATTGTATTATAAATGATCTATTACAAATATTATTGTATACCCAATAACTCCACTTCAAAAATCAAAGTAGACCCTGGTCCAATCACTGGTCCAGCAGAACGTTCGCCATAAGCCAATTCAGAAGGAATGAATAATTTCCACTTACTTCCAACAGTCATTAACTGTAAAGCTTCCTGCCATCCTTTAATCACCCCATTTAATGGGAAACTAATTGGCTCACCTCTATTCACTGAACTGTCAAATATTTCACCAGTGATTAAAGTACCATGGTAATGACATTTAACGGTGTTCTTTAAAGTAGGCTTAGCGGTGTCTGTACCAGCAACCATTACTTCATATTGCAAGCCATTGCTTAAACGAACCACACCTGGTCTTTTTGCATTTTCTGCTAAAAATGCAGCGCCTGCTGCACGATTGATCGCGATTTTTTCTGTACTCATTTTATCTTGGTAGTTTTTTATACATATATCTAATAAGCTATCCGGAATCAATGACTTTACATTCACACCAGTAGCCATTCCTTTGTTGAACATCGCCACATTGACATCTTGTAAGCCCTGTGATCTTAAACTTTGTCCAATTCTCAAACCTAAAGCATAGGAAGCACTGTCTTTTGCATTCTTAAAAATGATCGTTTCAGTCTTCGCTTTTGTTGTAATCGTTTTGTTGGTTACGACTTTTTTAACCGCAGTTGCAGGTTTCACTGGAACTGCTTGTTTTGTTTGTGCCCAGCTTGTTACGGTTATTGTAGTGGCTAAGGCTAAAAATATAGTTTTTTTCATCTTGTGGATATTCAAATTTAGACCTCAAAAATACATCAGAATCCCCTTATAATGCCAATAATTTCAGAATTTTGTACCTTAATTTACACGATTTAACACATATTTGAAGGAAGTGCTAACTTTGTAAAAATCTTCATTATGAAAAAGACAATAAAAATAAGCCTAGGCTTGATGGCAGTTTGTGGTAGTTTGTTTTTAATGGCTTGTGGTAATAATAGCACAACCACAACGGATACAACAACTAGTTCGATGGATAGCACTGTCACTGTTGCTGCAGAAGATTCAGTGATCAGCTACGATATCAGCTTAGTGAACAACAAAAAAGATCCAACATGTGGGATGCCAGTGACTGCGGGCATTAGCGACACAGCCCATTATGACAATAAGGTATTAGGATTTTGCTCAGCAGGTTGTAAAGAGGAATTCTTAAAAAATCCGAAAGCAAATATTGCAGCGGCCGAAATGAAATAAATGTTGCCTCTTCAAAATTAAAATGCCCCAGATGATTCATTTGGGGCATTTTAATTATAAAAACTTTGAGTTAACTAAATAAATAATTGATATCGTCCTTGGTCAAGGACTTTATAAATCCATCTTCATCAGAAATCAATTCTTTTGCAAGGGATCTTTTTCGATCCTGTAATTTCAATATTTTATCTTCCACTGTATCATTACAAATCATCCGATAAGCAAAGATATTTTTAGTTTGTCCAATACGATGGGTTCTGTCAATCGCTTGTTGTTCTACTGCTGGGTTCCACCATGGATCTACGATATATACATAGTCTGCAGCAGTTAAGTTAAGACCCACACCACCCGCTTTTAAAGAGATTAGGAAAACGCGACAATTAGGATCATTTTGGAAACGTTCAATCGCTTTTTCTCGTTCTTGGATCGTACTGCTTCCATCAAAATATTCATGATCAATCCCCAATTTTGTTAAAGCTTCTCTGATCAATCCCAACATGCCCAAGAATTGTGAAAAAACCAAGGCTTTATGTTCACCAATATTTTCTGCAATCTCACGTGTCAGTTCTTCTAACTTAACCGACTCATTTGGATAAGATTCGTCTTTGATAATCGCAGGGCTGTCACAGATTTGACGTAATTTCATCAAACCTTGTAAGATAGACAATTGTGCTTTTTGCACGCCTTTCTCTTCGACCAGTCCCATTAATTTATCTCGGTAATCGTTTCTGTAGGCTTCGTAAATTTTACGTTGCGCTGCGCCCATTTCACAGTATAAAACCATCTCTTGCTTTTCTGGCAAATCCTTTGCCACTTGCTCTTTGGTTCTTCTTAAGATAAATGGAAAAACAAATTTTCGTAAATGTTCTTTTTGTTCTTTCTCATCAAACTTGTCAATAGGCATCGAAAAATTATGCTTAAAATATTCCACTGAACCTAGCATACCAGGATTCAAGAAATTCATTTGCGCATAAATATCAAAAGTATTGTTCTGTAAAGGCGTACCACTCAAACAAAGTTTATTGCCCGCATTCAATAAGCATGCTGCTTTAGTCACTTTACTAGTTGGATTTTTAATGGCCTGACTTTCATCCAAAATCACATAATCAAATTGTACTTCTACAAAATTCTTAATATCACTTCTTAAAGTGCCATAGGTAGTGATAATCACTTCGACAGAGCCGTCTGTTAATTTGGCTTTATTTCTTGTGCCACCATGGTGAATCATAAAACTCAAACTTGGTGTAAATTTCTTCAATTCATTTTGCCAGTTAAATAACAAAGTCGTTGGACAAACCACCAAGGCCAATAGCTTGCCTTGTTTCTCTTTTAAATGTTGTAGAAAAGAAAGTGTTTGAATGGTTTTACCCAATCCCATATCATCTGCCAAGATCCCACCCCAGCCTACATCGTGTAGGTAATTCAACCATTGAAATCCACTGGTTTGGTATGGACGTAAAATTGGATCCAAATGTGCTGGAGGTTGCACATCGGCAATCGTATAATGTTCTCTAATCTTTTCAAATTTGCCTTCTAATTGGAAAATCAATTCCTCTTCGTCTCTTTGTTGATACAATTCATCTAAAACAGAGAAATGGTATTTACTCAATTTTAAGTTGTCTACCTTACCCTCACCTACTTTAAATAACAAAGCATATTTATTCAACCATTGTTCTGGCAAAACACCCAGGCTGCCATCTTTTAAAGGGACAAACTGTTGCTTATTCATCAACATTGTCTTGATGTCTTGTATACTTACTTTTTGTTCGCCAAATGAGATTTCTACTTTTGCGTCAAACCAATCCGTATTGCTGCTAATGTATAATCGAGTGGTTGGCTTAGCAGTGTTGAATTTAAATTGCTTTAATTGCTCTGTGCCAAATAATGGAATCTGTTTTTCCTTTAAGGTATCAATGAATAAAAAGAACCAATTGTTTTTTAATACCTCGGCACCTTTTAAGGCCAATACGTTGCCCTCATTGGGTCTTATAAATCCAGAATGGAGTTGTTCAACCAATCCAACCAATTGGCGCTCTGCGGCTAAATCTCTTTCTAAAATAATCAACTTATCTCCAAGCTGTTGAATCACAGATGGACCATCTTCTTTTTGTACCACAATATCTTGGTAGACAAACAATGGTTCAAAAAATAGATAGTCTCCATTTTCTTTCAATAGAATTTGTAATTGAGGCTTGACCCCTTTTACTTTTTCTTGCGTCACATGATCCAATGCGACATGATAATGCTTGGATAAAGGCAATAACGTTGACTGCAAATAATTAGGCCATTCTTTAGCAGATACTTTTTGAATTCCATTGGGTAAAAATTGTTCTACCCAATGTAGGTCTGTTTTATTTTTCCAATAGAAAAATAATTGATCCTGTTGGAATAAATAATAAGACTTGGCATGGTTCTCAATTAAATCAACAGGGCCTGATGGCAATACAACCTGTGCATGAACTGTATAATCTTCCCCGATCTTCTCTACTTTAAAACTTGGCTGAACAGGATAAAAACCCAATTCTGCTTTGACTAAATTAGCTGTGGTGAAATTTTTATTATGTCCTAGGAAAAAAGTAAATGGATGTTCTGATAGATCACGCCATAATTTTTCCATTTTTGGATGCAAGTATTCTTGCATTAAGTCCTTGGTCTCATCTGGTAAACTCGCTTCGTCTGCGTGCACGATGGTATCCCAGATACCTTGAAAAGGAGAATTCTTATTCAAATATTTAGCCGTCTCTACCGGTTGTAATTTTCTCACCGATTGCAATAAGGTTTTATCGTCCTCGTGCATATCATAGGGTGTGACAAATTTTAAAATATCAATCTTTTCTACCTTACTTAAAAAGGTGATTTCTAATTCATCCGCTTCTCCTCTTACAACATGAAAAGATACATATGGATAATTATGCGCATCTTCTTGAATAACTAAACCATAACGCTGTGTCGTTTTTTCTGCCCCTTTAATAGTGGTGTCATCTGCATCGGTACTATCTACTTTTTTATTAGGTACCGTGAATCGATGCAGTTCTATTGGAGCCGCTTTGGTAACAGCTTCTCCACCATTCACTCTCTGGATACTTGAGTCAAGTACTTTTAAAAATGGCTTGCTATCATGGTAAGTAAATTCAAATTTATCTTTAAGATCATCTGCAAGGCTATAGCCATATAAAGCCAATAACTTATTTTTTTCTCTGTCCCAGTTTCTGATGGTCTCAAAATACTCTGCCCCCTTTAATTGAAACAATTGTAATAGTAACATTGTTTTATGAATGCATAAAGGATAAGCAGTCTCTGATAAGCAATCACAAGAAGTATCAAAAAAACGTTCTTCGTTTTTTTGAATGATCAAATGATGCGTCTTCCCATCCATATCTATCTCCGCAACTACTTTTTCATTTTCACTCGAAAGAATATGTGGACGAATTGTTTTTAATGTTTGTTCCGCCTGGTCAAAAGTATCAGCAGAGCAAAGCATTTTGATCGATTTTAAATCGATGGCTTTTGTTCTAAGTAAAGTATGTGTTGTCTTATAAGAAGCAGCCTGGTATTCCAATTGATTCTTATCCAATAAATCTTGTATGAAAAATAAAGCTGCTGCTTTATGTCTACATACTTCAGACAAATTATAAGGACAACCACACCTTAGAGATAAGGTTGCAGCAGAAGTAAAATTTTCAATAGTGACTTTGTAATATGTGCTATACCCATCATCTTTAACACGACAATGAATGTTGCCAATCATTGGATCGAATTTGACCAATTCGATATTTTTTAATGCAAAAATGCGTTTACCACGACGTATCACTTCTTCAGTGCCGTAACTATAGATATGTT
>CAIZLI010000315.1 GCA_903933765.1 uncultured Bacteroidota bacterium | reverse complement strand
GAGAGAGCTAGTGGGACATGGTTTAGGAACAGCATTACAAGAAGACCCTCAAGTGCCTAATTAAGGCAAAAGAGGGACAGGCATGAAGTTGGTAGAAAATTTAGTATTGGCAATAGAGCCCATGATTAATTTAGGGACACATAAAGTTTTTACCGAAGAAGATGGATGGACAGTCAAAACACAGGACGGAAAAGCATCCGTACATTTTGAACATGATGTATGTGTTAAAAAGAATGAAGCGCTAATATTATCGGATTTCTCTATCATTGAAGCTGCAGAAAAAGCAAACATCAATTTAAATTCATCTTACTATTAATTTGTAAAATTGAATCATGGAAACAAAAAACATTGTAGTGGTAGGAGGAGGTGCTGCAGGTTTTTTCTGTGCGATTCAAATTGCGGAAAAGCATCCCAATTGGCAAGTTACCATCGTTGAAAAGTCGGCTAAATTATTATCAAAAGTACGTGTGAGTGGAGGAGGGCGTTGCAATGTAACACATGCAATCCCTGAGGTTGACCATTTAATTCAAAAATATCCCCGAGGGCAACGCTTTTTAAAGAAAGCCTTTTATCAATTTGCTACCTTGCAAACAATCGAATGGTTTGCAAAAAACGATGTCAAATTACATACCGAGAAAGATGGTCGTATGTTTCCAATCACCAATGATTCCGAAACAATTGTAGCCTGCTTTATGAAAAAAGTGAATCAATATAAAATTGAGATTCTTTTAAACCACGAAGTAGTAAGCGTCGAAAAAAAAGTCGCACCTAGAAATAATGAAACACAATTTGAATTAATTTGTGCGAATAAAAAATCAATACCAGCCGATCAAATTTGTTTTGCCGTAGGGGGTATTGTAAAAGCAGAAAATTTTAAATGGATTGAATCACTAGGTCATCATTTTATTCCTTCCGTTCCTTCTTTGTTTACATTCAACGTGGTTGATAAAAAAATCACCACGCTAATGGGCTTATCAGTGGAGCAAGCAAGTATACAATGGCAGGGCGAAAAATTTATCGAACAAGGACCATTGCTCATTACACATTGGGGTATCAGTGGACCAGCAGCCATTAAGTTGTCGGCCTGGTGCGCTCGTGCAATGGCAGATGCAAACTATGAAGGCCATATTTTAATTAATTGGGTGCCTTTTTACAATGAAAATTCTTTGCGTTTAGAGTGGATGAATTTTAGACAAGATTTAGGAAGAAGAGAAATGGGCTCAAAGAATCCATTTGATCTACCACAAAGACTTTGGCATTATCTTTTAACCGAATCAGGAATTGCATTGCAAATAAAGTGGGCTGACTTAAAAAACACACAACAACAAATCCTCATTCAATTACTTACAAGAATGTCATTGTCTATCAAAGGGAAAACAACTTTCAAAGAAGAATTTGTGACATGCGGTGGAGTAGACCTGGCAGAAATTGATGCGAATACCATGGAAAGTAAATTAGTTCCAGGCTTGCATTTTGCGGGCGAAATGATGGATGTAGATGGCATCACAGGTGGGTTTAATTTCCAACATGCATGGACTTCGGGATGGTTAGCTGCACAGCATATGGGCGCCACAAATGACTAACCTAGTGTGAATGGAGGCATGCCCTCAATTTCTTATTGAAAATCAATCAGTTAAGTTTTGTCCACGCCTCATTTTTTGGGGCTTTTTTGATCTATTTTCTTCCCTTTTTACTACCTTTGCCGTCCGGTTCAAAAACGCCGGATTTTTATATGAAACTATTTTCAAAAAACCTAAACGCAGACGCACAGGAATTCGATGGCGCTACAGCTACCGAAGCAACTGCGACAACAAAAGCACCTGAAGTGGTAGTTGTAGAAACTGCACACGACGATTTCGATTGGAGCGTAGACAAACGTAATGTGAGTCATTATGCCGAAGCTGAAAGAGTAAAGTATGATAAAGTGTATGATGACACTTTCGTACAAATTAATGACGGTGAGATCATGAATGGTCTTGTTGTTGCTTTAACTAAAACAGATGTGGTAGTAAACATTGGTTTTAAAAGTGATGGCTTGGTATCATTGAATGAATTCCGT
>CAIZLI010000314.1 GCA_903933765.1 uncultured Bacteroidota bacterium | reverse complement strand
TGTGATTAGTGCATTAGAAGGTTTGATCAAAGAACCATTGACCATTATTGGTATCTTAATTTTCTTATTCTTCATTAGCGCTAAGCTTACTTTATTTGTTTTTATTTTATTACCCTTAGCTGGATTTATAGTAGGCCGCATTGGTCGTAGTCTAAAAAAACATACCAATAAGGCACAAGTTAAATGGGGAGAGATTTTAAGTCAGATGGAAGAAACTTTATCTGGTTTGAGAATCATCAAAGCATTTAATGCAGAAGGAAAAGTGAAAGGACAGTTTTACGGATTGGTAGAAGATATTTTTAATTTAAAGAACCGAATTTTATATCGACGTGATTTAGCCTCTCCTGTTTCAGAATTTTTAGGCGTGACTATTTTAAGTGGTGTACTTTGGTTTGGAGGTAAGCTTGTTTTAAATGGTGAAATTTTATCTCCAGGTTCTTTCATTACTTATGTGGCTTTGTTTTCTCAAATCATCAACCCTGCAAAAGCCTTGTCCCAAGCGGTTTACAATGTAAATCGCGGAACAGCTACACTAGATAGATTGAATGAAATATTAGAAGCACCCAATACGGTAGAAGAAGTGGCAAATCCAATTTTAATTACAGGATTTGAGGCTAGTATTCATTTTGACAATGTTGGATTTGCCTACCAAGATGCAAGTATTTTGAATGGCATCAATTTAAACATCAAAAAAGGAACTTCTGTTGCTTTGGTGGGTTCATCTGGTGCTGGAAAAAGTACACTCGCAGATTTAGTCCCAAGATTTCATGATGTGTCTTCAGGTAATTTATACATTGACGGAAAAAATATTAAGGACTATAGCTTACATAGCTTAAGACAATTGATTAGCATTGTAACACAGGAGCCTATTTTATTCAATGATACGATTGCTGCAAATATTGCATTGGGCAAGCCAGAAGCAACGATGGAAGAAATTATTGCAGCAGCAAAAATTGCCAATGCATATGATTTCATTATCAAGAAGGAAGGCGGATTCGATTCCATTATTGGTGACAGAGGTAGTAAACTAAGTGGAGGTGAACGTCAACGTTTAACCATTGCTAGAGCAGTGCTAAAAAATCCTCCTATCTTAATCTTAGACGAAGCCACTTCTGCATTAGATACAGAGAGCGAAAGACTGGTGCAAGATGCCATTAATAATATGATGCAAAACAGGACTTCTATTGTGATTGCGCATCGTTTATCTACCATCCGTCACGCAGACGAAATTATTGTCTTACAAAAAGGTGCAATCGTAGAGCGAGGCAACCACGAAAACTTACTTGCGCAAGGCGGTTATTACAAGAAATTAATTGAGATGCAGGAAGTGAAATAAGAATTCACGATAGCGACTGATGCATAAAAATGATGCATAAAAAATACTCCCACAAAAAACCCGATCGATGATCGGGTTTTTTTAAGTCTATATTCGTTCGAGCGTTTCGCTCGCTACAATCATTATTGGTCGCTGCTGTTTTTTACGTAGCCTAATTTTGCTTCTAAGCTCAAAGTAGCATGTGGCACAGCACGTAAACGCGCTTTGTCGATCAAGCGACCTGTTACTCTACAAATACCATAGGTTTTGTTTTCGATACGCATTAAAGCTTTCTCCAAATGGTCGATGAAAGTGATCTGACGGCTAGCCATTTGGCCCATTTGCTCTCTTTCCATACTTACACTACCATCTTCCATGGTCATGTATCTTGCATCATCGTTGTCGCCACCCATTTCGTCCTTACGTGTGATCAAGCCTTGTAAATAAACTAGTTCTTTTTTTGCAGCTTCTAATTTCTTAGAAATTAAATCTCTGAACTCAGCTAATTCTGCATCTGAATATTTTACTAAAGTCTCTGTGGATCTTTCAACTTCTTTTCTTTTTTCCATTGGTACATATCCTGGTTGATAAGGAACACTGCTCTTTGCATTGATCTTTGGTACTTTAATGTCCTTGATTGGTTCTGCTGCCTTACGCACTGGTTTTACCGGTGGCGTTGGAATAACAGGGACTGGTTTTGCAGGAGGTACATATTTTTCCACTGGCTTTGCAGCCACAACTGGTTTTACTGGTGCTTTCGCAATTGGTTTTGCAGGTACCACTTTTTTTAATGGCACAGCTTTCTTCGCAGGTACTACTTTTACAGGTGCTGCTTTTTTTGCTGGTACTGCCTTTTTAACAGGAGCCGCTTTTTTAACTGGCGCTGCTTTTTTTGCTGGTACTACTTTCTTGGCAGGTACTGCTTTTTTAGCTGGCGCTGCCTTTTTAACAGGAGCCGCTTTTTTTGCTGGTACTGCTTTTTTAGCTGGAACCGCTTTTTTTGCTGGTACTGCTTTTTTAGCTGGAACCGCTTTTTTAGCTGGCACTGCTTTTTTTGCTGGTACTACTTTCTTTACCGGAGCAGCCTTTTTAGCTGGCGCAGCCTTTTTTGCAGGCGCTGCCTTTTTTGCAGGAGCCGCTTTTTTAGCTGGCACTGCTTTTTTTGCTGGGGCCGCTTTTTTAGGTGCTGGTTTTTTTGTAGCCATAATTATCCTTTTTGTCTAACTAAAATCCTTAGTTTTTGGTCATTGATGTCGATATCGACGCCTTCTTCGAGGCTAGATACCCAATCTATTTGGGTAGCCAATATTTCGCGGCAAATATACTCTGAAAATTCATTAACAGCGTCTTTCATGTTGGTGTTATCCACAATTTGGAGTAAAATCTTGTCTGTGAGCTCAAAATTGGCCTCTTTTCGGATGTTTTGGACCCTATTTATCAATTCACGAGCATTTCCTTCTTTTAAAAGGGCTTCAGAAAGGCTGATATCCAAAGCCACAGTCAAATTGCCCTTGACAGCCACACTCCAACCTGGAATATCTTCTGCAATAATATCTACTTCATTGATTAACAAGGTAATAGCACTTTCTTCGATTTGAATCATGAGGCTTCCATTGCGTTCCAGTTCCGAAATCTGGTTTTGGCTTAAGGCAGCAATGACTGCTGAAGCCTGTTTCATCTTTGTGCCCAATTTTGCACCCAATAACTTGAAATTAGGTTTTAGTTTCTTGCTAATCACCCCCTCCGTCTCTGTGATATAATTGATCTCCTTCACATTGACTTCGGCTAGAATTAATTCGTCCATTTGTTCAATCGCCAATTTCATAGCTGGGTCTAAAACTGGTATCAATATTTTTTGTAATGGCTGACGTACTTTGATATTCACTTTTTTACGAATAGATAAAACCAAAGAACAAATATCTTGCGCCAACTGCATTCTTGTTTCTAAAGCTGCATCCATTTTGGATGGATCTGCTTTTGGAAAATCAATATGATGAATGGATGTTGCGTCAAATCTTTTTGTAAGTCCATTTAAATTTCTAAACAATTGATCACAGAAGAATGGCGCAATGGGTGCCATTAATCTTGCAATGGTCTCGATACACTCATACAAAGTTTGGTAGGCAGCAATTTTATCTTCGCTGTAAGTACCTTTCCAGAATCTTCTTCTACATAAACGTACATACCAGTTGCTCAAATGCTCGTCTACAAAAGTCTCAATGGCACGTCCAGCAATGGTTGGCTCAAAGTCATCCATCGCCAGGGTCACTGTTTGAACTAAACTATGTAAAGAAGAAATGACCCAACGGTCAATCTCTGGACGATCTTTGATTGGGATATAAGCTTGTTCGAATTTGAATCCATCCACATTGGCATACAATATAAAAAACTGATAGGTATTGTACAAAGTGCCAAAGAATTTTCTTTGTACTTCTTGTATACCAGATAAATCAAATTTTAAATTATCCCAAGGAGAAGCATTCGTGACCAAATACCATCTTGTTGCATCTGCACCATAAGTTTCTAAGGTCTCAAATGGATTCACCACATTTCCTAAACGCTTACTCATCTTGTTGCCATTCTTATCCAATACCAAGCCATTACTCACCACGGCTTTATACGCCACTTTATCAAAAAGCAATACACCCAATGCATGTAAGGTATAGAACCAACCTCTAGTTTGATCTACCCCTTCTGCAATAAAATCTGCAGGGAATGCCAAACCTTTGTCTACTAAATCTTTGTTCTCAAATGGGTAATGCCACTGTGCATAAGGCATGGCACCCGAATCGAACCATACGTCTACTAAGTCCGAAACGCGTTGCATAGGTCTGCCTGTGGGACTTAAAATTTCTATTTGATCTACAAATGGTTTGTGTAAGTCCACATCCAATTTGCCATCCACTATTTGTAATTGAACATCTTTGTTGTATCCTTTTTCTTTTGCTGCTAAAAATCCTGCAGTCAATTCGTCTATTGAACCAATACAAGTTTCTTCTGTGCCATCTTCTGTTCTCCAAATTGGTAATGGTGTTCCCCAATAACGGCTACGAGATAAATTCCAATCCACCATGTTCTCTAACCAATTACCAAAACGACCTTCTCCTGTACTCTTTGGTTTCCAGTTGATGGTTTTATTCAATTCCACCATTCTGTCTTTCACTGCAGTGGTTTTGATAAACCAAGCATCCAATGGATAATATAAAATTGGTTTATCTGTTCTCCAACAATGCGGATAATTGTGTTCGTATTTTTCTACTTTAAACGCACGATTTTCTTTTTTTAATTTTACCGAGATGTCCACGTTCACATCTTGGAAATCTTTTTCGTCTTTATAATTCTTCACGAATCTTCCTGCGAATTCTCCCACACCATCAATGAACTTTCCTGCTCTGTCGACTAAAGTAATGATACCTAAATTATTTTTTTGACCCACTTTATAGTCATCTGCACCAAATGCGGGTGAAGTATGTACGATACCTGTTCCATCTTCTGTGGTCACAAAATCGCCTACAATGATTTTAAATGGATCGCCTTCTATATTGGCTGGATTATTTGCTTCGAATGGCATCAACTGCTCATAACGTAAACCGTCTAATTGAATTCCTTTGAATGTAGCTAATTCTTTCCATGGTACTATCTTATCGCCTTCTGCAAAGCTTGTTAAGCTCAATCCTTCTTCTTTGAAATACTTTGATACCAATGCTTTTGCCACAACGACATTCACTGGCATTGCAGTGTATGGATTGTAAGTCGCTATCAAAGCGTATTCAATATTTGGTCCAACTGTCAATCCTAAATTCGATGGCAAAGTCCAAGGCGTGGTGGTCCATGCCATATAATACACTTCCTTAGAAAGTGGATTACTTGCTGCTGCATCAAAAATAAATTGACTTTCTTTTGAAGGCATGGCTTTGAACATCGCCACTACCGAAGTGTCTTTTACATCTTTGTAAGTACCAGGCTGATTCAATTCATGTGAACTCAATCCTGTTCCTGCTGCTGGAGAATAAGGTTGTATGCTTACACTTTGATACAAGTATCCTTTTTTATAAAGTGTACTTAAGATCCACCACAATGTCTCAATATAATTATTTTCAAATGTGATGTAAGGCTTATCTAAGTCTACCCAATAACCCATCTTATTGGTAATATCATCCCACTCTTTTTTATAACGCAATACTGCTTCTCTACATTTTTGATTATAAGCTTCAACAGTAATCGTCTTACCAATATCTTCCTTGGTAATGCCTAATTCTTTTTCTACTCCTAACTCAACTGGTAAACCATGGGTATCCCATCCACCTTTTCTCTTTACTTGAAAACCTTGCA
>CAIZLI010000313.1 GCA_903933765.1 uncultured Bacteroidota bacterium | reverse complement strand
TCAACTTTGTCTCCGGTTTTACCTTGCAGGTGAGGTACATACAAGCTATCTCCTGCTTGTACTTTGAATTGTTGTCCTGCGATTTTAACTACTGCTAACATAATTGTCCAAAATTAGGAGGGCAAAGGTAATTATAATTATGTCAATATGCAAGGAATTCTTGAAAAATATAATTTAGCTATTTTTTAGGACTAGAAACCCCCAAAAGGTTTGATGTTCCGTAAAATACACTCTAAATTTGTTCCTGACCATTAAGTCATTAACCGATCCCTATGAATATTAAGTCTTTGTTGGCAAAACCCTTTGCGAATGTCATCTATCGTCAAATACAAAAAGAGCGCAATTCAGCTTTAGAAGACCAACAAAGTATTCTAAATCAATTAGTTAAGTCAGGAAAATCCACGATTTTTGGAAAAGAACACAAATTTGATCAAATTAACAGTCCCCTTGAATTTCAGGAAGGGGTGCCTTTAAGAGATTATGAAGCTTTTAAGACTTATATAGAACAGATCAAAAAAGGGACTCAAAACGTCCTTTGGAAAGGGAAGCCTATCTATTTTGCCAAGACCAGTGGTACCACCAGTGGTGTTAAATACATCCCTATTACTAAGGATTCAATTAGCAATCATATTAATGGGGCCAGAAATGCCCTCCTAACTTATATGGCGACCACCGGGGAAAATAAGTTTGTGAAAGGAAGGATGATTTTTTTGAGTGGGTCTCCGGTTTTAGAAAGGGTGGCTGGCATTCCAACTGGGCGATTGAGTGGGATTGTGAATCATCATATTCCGGCCTATTTAAGAAGCAATCAATTGCCAAGTTATGAAACCAATTGTATCGAAGAATGGGAGGAAACATTAGATCGCATTGTTGCCGAGACCATATTAAAAGACATGACCTTGGTTGGAGGGATTCCGCCATGGATGCAAATGTATTTTGATCGTATTGTAGAAAAATCTGGTAAATCTGTGAAAGAAGTTTTTCCAAATTTACAAGTATTGGTGCAGGGGGGTGTGAATTTTGAACCCTATCAATCTAAATTGTTTGACACTATTGGGAAGTCAATTGATACCATTGAATTGTTTCCAGCTAGCGAAGGTTTTTTTGCTTTTCAAGATACAAGAGATCAACAAGGTTTGTTATTAAATACCAATAGTGGTATTTATTTTGAGTTTATTCCGCTCGTAAATATACATGAGGCCAATCCTATAAGACTTAATTTATCACAAGTGGAATTAGGGGTCCAATATGCATTGGTCATTAATAGCAATGCAGGTTTATGGGGCTATAATATTGGAGACACGGTGAAGTTTGTGAGCATTGATCCATACAGAATTATTGTAACAGGTAGGGTGAAACATTTTATTTCGGCATTTGGAGAACATGTGATTGGAGAGGAGGTAGAAGCAGCCATGTTGCAGGTGGCGAATGAAATGAATGCATCTATTGTCGAATTTACGGTGGCCCCATATATTGCGCAAGGAGAAGGAAAAAGTTACCACGAATGGTTGGTTGAGTTTGAACGTACACCATTGGATATGGAACGCTTTAAATCTAAATTAGACCAAGCTATGTGTGCTAAAAATGTGTACTATCAAGACCTGATTGCAGGAAATATTTTAGCACCATTGGTGTTGACAGTGGTTCCTAAAAATGCATTTATTGATTACATGAAATCTCAAGGGAAATTAGGAGGACAGAATAAAGTGCCAAGATTGAGTAACGATCGAAAAATTGCAGATGCAATGCGCATACAATTAGGCAAATAGCAAGAATAGAATAAAAAGCGTATTTTTAACCACAAGTATACAACTGGATGAGTCAAAAAAGAATTGCCATTTTCGGATCTACAGGTTCCATTGGGAAACAAACCCTAGAGGTGATCGCGGCGAACCCAGACTTTTTTGTTGCCGAGATTTTAACGGCGCATGCGAATGAATCTTTATTAATAGAACAAGCATTATTATTCGAACCCAATATTGTAGTGATTGGGGACATTGGAAAATACGCGATTGTAAAAAAAGCATTAGAAGGCAAACCAATTAAAGTGTTTGCTGGAGAAGAAGCTTTAGAACAAGTTGCCGCCATGGATTGTTATGATTTTATGATGGCGGGCATTGTGGGTTTTGCTGGTTTGAAACCAACATTGACTGCAGTTGAAAATGGCAAAGCAGTGGGCCTCGCAAATAAAGAAACTTTAGTTGTAGCAGGCGATATTGTCATGCGCACAGCAAGAGAAAAAGGTGCTGCTATTATTCCGGTAGATAGCGAGCACTCGGCCATTTTCCAATGTCTTGTTGGTGAAGGCAATAATCCAATTGAAAAAATTATTCTTACAGCAAGTGGTGGTCCATTCCTAGGAAAGAAACCAAATTTTTTGGTGAATGTAAAAAGAGATCATGCTTTGCAACATCCTAATTGGAGCATGGGTGCAAAAATCTCGATCGATTCTGCCACCTTAATGAATAAGGGTTTAGAAATGATTGAAGCAAAGTGGTTATTCGATTTAAGGCCTGATCAAATCAAAGTGGTCGTACATGCACAAAGTATTATTCATAGCATGTTGCAGTTTGAAGACGGCAGTATTAAAGCACAAATGGGTTTGCCAGACATGAAATTGCCTATACAATATGCCATGGCTTTTCCAAAAAGGCTGAAGAATGATTTTCCAAGATACCATTTTGATAAACCCAATACATTGACTTTTGATGAACCCGATGTAAAAACATTTAGAAATTTATTTTTGGCCACAGAAGCACTAAGACGTGGAGGCAACACTCCATGCGTTTTAAATGCTGCCAATGAAATTGCAGTGTATGCTTTTTTAAAAAATAGAATTGGATTTTTAGATATGACGGATCTAATTGAAAGAACATTAGAGAAGATTGAATTTATCGCGCATCCAAGTTTGGATGATTATTATGAAACCGACGGAGCTGCAAGAGATTTTGCTGCTTCATTAATACAATTATAAAACATGTATCTAGCTGCTATCGATTTAACCGTGCTTGCAACAAAAACGGCACAATTTATTTTATCTTTTTCGATCATCGTTGTCCTACATGAGTTAGGACATTTTATTCCTGCTAGATTATTTGGTGCAAGAGTAGAGAAATTTTATTTATTCTTTAATCCAGGATTTAGTTTGTGGAAAAAGAAGATAGGCGATACAGAGTATGGCTTAGGTTGGATTCCTTTTGGAGGCTATGTAAAAATTGCAGGGATGATTGACGAAAGCATGGATAAGGAGCAGTTGAATAAAGCCCCCGAGTCTTATGAGTTAAGGTCTAAGCCTGCTTATCAAAGATTGATTGTGATGCTGGGTGGTGTCATTGTGAATGTGATATTAGCCATTGTGATTTTTATAGGGATTGCTTGGTTTTGGGGAGATGAATTTTTGCCTGCAAAAAATCTTAGTTATGGGATACATCCAACCGAGATTTCTAAAAAAATGGGATTAAAGGATGGAGATATTATCATGTCTTTAGATCAAAAAGAATTAAAAGATTTTTTTGAATTGGAATCAAAGATTGTATTAGAAGATGCAAAAACAATTCAAGTAAAAAGAGGGGATAGCGTATTGAGTTTAGCTATACCAGCAACGGTAGCGTCTGAATTATCCAATGCAAATAATACGACAGCATTTGTATTGCCTTTATTCCCAGTGATTGTAGACTCTATCGGAAAATCGGCTGTCATGGTGGAAGGGAACTTTCAGAAAAATGATACCTTATTAAGTATCAATGGACAATCCGTTAAATACCAACATGAGTTTATCGAAGTAAAGAAAAAATACAGTGATTCATTGGTAACAGTGATTGCTAAAAGAGGGATGGATACTGTAACCATTAGAACCTTAATCAATAATAAGGCACAGTTAGGTTTGTTTGTAAAATTACCAATGCAACTTTTCAAAACAGTGCATCAGGAATATAGTTTTGCAGAAGCAATTCCAACTGGTATTCAAAGATGTTTTACCACACTCGATAATTATGTGACGGGCATCAAGCAAATATTTACAGGCAAAGTGAATCCAAATGATTCACTTGGAAGTTTAATCAGTATCGGTAATACTTTTCCATCTCAGTGGGATTGGGAGCGTTTCTGGACTTTGACAGCTGTATTTTCAATTGTATTAGGTTTTATGAACGTATTGCCTATTCCAGCTTTGGATGGGGGACATGCTTTATTTATACTTTTTGAAATGATTACTGGCCGCAAGCCAAGTGATAAATTCATGGAATATGCTCAAATTGCAGGTATGATCTTGATGTTTGGTCTAATGTTATATGCATTGGGATTGGACTTCTGGCGTTTATTTAAGTAGGCTGCAATTAAAATCCATTTATTAGTTGTAATTTTGTACTTGCTTTATTCGCAGTAATTGGGGTCGTATGGTTTTGACAGCAAGCGTAGCGGTTGGGGTAAGCATGTAGTGCGTTGGGTAATTAGCACTTTAATCTGAATACCAAACAATCAAAAGGCGAAACAAACTACGCCATGGCTGCTTAATTCAGTGAATTAACTTCCATTATGGCCGAGCGAGCAGGTAGGCCCTTTACCCGCTCCTTAGCTTAATCAAAACAAAAAGGGATGCGATAAGCATAGGCTG
>CAIZLI010000312.1 GCA_903933765.1 uncultured Bacteroidota bacterium | reverse complement strand
ATCATTGGAGACCCTGCCAAGGGTATTGTACATTTAAGCGAAGTTGAGCTTTTAAGTATTTGGAAGTCTAAGATTTGTCTAACTCTTGAACCCAATGAACACTTTGTTTTAACTACCGATATTAAATCAAAAAAAAGAGCTTGGATTATACAATTAATTAAAGAAGATTACCCTCTTTTAGGTATTGCGCTGCTTTTAGGAATTGTAATCGCTATACTTGGTATTATCATGTCACTTTTCTCGCAGAGGCTTATTGATGATATATTACCAAAAAAGAACTTTCTAAAGCTAAATTTAGGAATTGGCTTAGTTTTTTTGCTTTTAATCATTAAGGAAGGACTTTCTTTATTGAGACAGTACTTCCTATATAGTCAATCAAAGAATTTCAATAATAGAATAATTGGCAATTTTTATTCTAAACTGCTTAATCTACCCAAACCATTTTTTGATACAAGAAAAATTGGGGAGTTAACTGCACGTCTAACGGATACTTCAAGAATACAAAGGGTAATTAGTCAATTGACTGGCAATGTAGTCATTGATAGTTTAGTTTCAATTGTTGTATTTGTTGTTCTATTCAATTACTCGTGGAAAATTGGATTGGCATCAGTTTTTATTCTTCCAGTTTATTTTATTCTAATATATAGGTTTAATAAAAAGATTATTGATAGTCAGAAGACAATTATGAGCAGCTATGCAATGAGTGAATCTAACTATATATCTACTTTACAGGGCATTGAACCGATCAAAAACTATAATAAACAAGAACTATTCTCTACATCCAATAATTTAATCTACGGTAAGTATCAAGATGCTGTTTTTTCCTTTGGTAAAATCCAAATTAAACTAGGATTTATTGCTAATAGTTTTGGAGTCCTATTTCTTCTTGGGGTATTACTATTTAGTAGTCATCAAGTACTCGAAAATCATCTTAAAATTGGTGAATTAATGGCCATCCTTGGTCTTTGCTCTACCCTATTACCTAGTATTGCTAATCTTGCATTAATATCTATACCCATAAATGAAGCTAAAATAGCATTTGACAGGATGTTTGAGTTTACAGGATTAACCCCAGAATTGGATAAAGATACCATTGATTTATTTCAGTTTGAGACACTTAGGTTAAATAGTGTATTGTTTCGATTCGCCGGAAGATCTCCGTTATTAAATAATATTTCTTTTGAAGTAAATAAGGGAGAAGTGATAGCTATAATGGGTGAGAATGGTTGCGGGAAAAGTACACTCACTCAAATCATATCCAAAAACTATGAAGTTGAAAGTGGTGAGATTATCATTAATGAGGTTTACAAAATTAATAACGTTTCATTTGAGTCATGGAGAAAGATTATAGGTATTGTTCCACAACAACCACATATATTTAATGGAACAGTCATTGAAAATATTTGTTTTGAAGATGCAGCTAATAATCCCGAAAAAGTGAACCAATTTCTTAATGAATTTGGCTTTGTAGATTTTATCAATTCATTACCACAGTCTTATATGACAATTGTTGGGGAAGAAGGTATTAATTTATCTGGAGGACAAAAACAAATGATTGCTTTAGCTAGGGCTTTATATCATAAACCACAATTACTGATTTTAGATGAGGCTACTGCTTCCATGGATAGAAAATCTGAGCAATTTGTTTTAAATCTACTATCCAAAATCAAGACAGAAATGGGAATTATTTTCATAACCCATCGATTGCATGTTCTAAAACATTTTTGTGATAGGATTTATATCATTGAAAATGGAACTACCTCTAGGAATGGAACACATAAAAATCTTTTAGAAACACAAAACATGACACCGATATTACAGTAGCGCATACTACATACCTACGCAAGAATGAGTATGACATTGAAGCCGAACTCAAAGCATGGACTGACTTAAAGGAGTGGCTCAAAGATGAATCTGACCAAAAGATTATTGCTACTGCAATTGATACCCAAACCAAAAGTATCGCAAAAGAAAAAAAATTAATTGAGAAATTGGTTCGGGAAATTAAAGAATTAGAGGATCATAAGTGTTATGCATGTGGTCAAGACTTCCGTGAT
>CAIZLI010000311.1 GCA_903933765.1 uncultured Bacteroidota bacterium | reverse complement strand
TTAAAGGCAGGTCCCCATGCCATAAAGCTTGCTCTCATGTCTACTTCTTTATTGTCAAATCCGTGTTTACCTTTTGTTGGCTTACTTGTACCAAGATTAAACACTTGATGAATCGTTTTAGGTACTAAAATAAGATCGCCTAATCTATTATACCGGTCATCCGATTTTTTATAATGCCAATGGGCAGGTGTTTCATCTAATTTATAAGTCGTGAATCGGCTATCTTGTTTTAAAGCCTGATAAGTAGGTTCAATCTTACTTGCATCTTTTGCATACAAATGCAATAATGCATCACTCCATGGTACTCTAAATTCATTTTTATCCACTGCTGCAGGTAATCCAATTGTATTATCTATATCAACAGTGGTCATACCATGATCTGAAACAAAAACATAATTGATTGGTAAGTTCAACGGCGCTAAAGCTGCTTGCAATGCATTGATACTGCTATCCACAAATTGTACTGAATTTTTTACCCTAGGATCTTCTGGCCCATAAGTATGTGCGTCATGGTCTACATCTGGAAAATAAAAAGTGATCATGTGTGGGCGTCTATCTTCGGAAAGCATCAACCAATTTTTCACTGCTTGTATCCTTGTACCAATATTCGTTTTGTCATTATAGATATAATGATAGGTCGGTTTGATGCCTTGTATATCCGCTTCAGAAGCCACCCAGAAAAAACTAGCCGATAACATTTTTTGTTGTTCTGCTAGCACCCACAATGGTGTGCCGCCATACCATTTACCTTCGCCTACCATTTTCTTATTGGCCATACTATATTGTTGACCTGTTGGAACATCTATATAGGTGTTGTCCACCAAGCCATGGTGTGCTGGATATAAACCAGTCACGATGGTATAATGGTTTGGAAAAGTCACGGAAGGATAGGATGGTTGCATGTATTTAGCACGCACCCCATTTTGACTGATGGTTTGTAAAAATTTAGCTTCATATTTTTCTGTGAAGTCAGCTCTAAAACCATCTGCTGAAATTAAAATCACATATGGTTTTTTATATTGACTTGGATCGTTCTTAGTCAATGGATTGATCTGCTCTGTAGTGTCTTGGGCAAACAATGATCCAGCCACAAACATTTGCAATACAATCAATCTAAGGCTACAAAAAAACTGGTATTTATTTTTCATCGTATATGATTATTAATATTATTATTTATCGATTTGAAATTTTTTGATGGATCGCAATGCTTAATTGTGCACTAATCACGGCAACTAACATACCACCTCCAAGATCCATAGGAAAATGCTGTCCTAAATACACCCTTGAATACGCACAGATCATTGCGAAGATAGCACCAATGGCGAAGATCCATTTTGTAGGAAATAAATAAATTGTTAATAAAAATAAAGTAAAAGCAGTCGCTGTATGTCCCGAAGGGAAACTATTCCAAGAATGCATCACCACGCCAGGAACAGTATGGATATCATCTAAAGGTATCCCGCTTGCAATAGGTCTGCTTATTTTATCCCAAATAAAATTTTTTGGAATTTGTGTAATGAGCGTGGACAGTAAAAAATTAAGAATAATTAATTTGAAGTCTTTTTTAAACAAAACAACTACAACTGATAAGTAGGGAATCCATACCCATCCCTCCGCCCCCCAGGTAGCCCATTTAAAAAATTGATCCATGAAAGCACCACCATCTGTATTCAAAAATAAAAACACCGGAATCCTGCCTAAATAAGCACTTAATCCAATAAGCAAAAGTCCACCTAAAATTGTTAGGTTTCTTGCCCTTTGATACAAATTTGGTGCTTGATCCAACATGGTTAAAATAACTTTAGCTAGTACAAATTTACAAATGTTTAAGCCTTATGTCAACTAATTATAGGAATGGTTGTTATAACTTTACGCCACCTAATGAGTAAATCCAACGACCATATAGAAGTAATCGGTGCCAGAGAGCACAATTTGAAGAATTTTGATCTTTCTATTCCCAAAAATCAGCTGGTGGTGTTTACTGGCGTAAGTGGAAGTGGGAAATCTTCACTTGCGTTTGATACCATCTACAATGAAGGGCAACGTCGTTACATGGAGAGCTTTAGCGCTTATGCAAGACAATTTATGGGGGATATGGAGCGTCCAGATGTGGATCAAATTACAGGCTTGTCTCCAGTGATTGCGATTGAACAAAAAACAACCAATAAAAATCCTAGGTCTACAGTAGGCACGGTAACAGAATTATACGATTTCCTACGTTTATTGTATGCACGTGCAGGTAAAGCTTATAGTTATGAGACGGGCAAGCCAATGGTGCAGTTTTCAGAGGCCGAAATCATTCAGGATATTCAAAAAAAGTTTAAGGATAAAAAAATTAACCTTCTTGCGCCTGTTGTAAGAGGAAGGAAGGGGCATTATAGAGAACTATTCGAAGAGATCAGAAAAAAAGGTTTTGTAAAAGCAAGAGTAGATGGAGAGATCATTGAACTAAGACCAAAGTTTCAAGTGGATCGTTACAAGATACATGATATTGAAATTGTGGTA
>CAIZLI010000310.1 GCA_903933765.1 uncultured Bacteroidota bacterium | reverse complement strand
GTAAGTAGTAATCCTCCTCCAAATCCTTCTAAGAAACCTTGCAAAGAACCGTATCCCCCGATTTTATCTAATATAAATGCTATAAATATAAAAGTTATACCTATTAAAAATTTTGCTAATGGGCTTACATTATTGATAGAAAACCTCACTTCAATTATTTCAAATTAGTTGCTAAAAATTTATCTAAATCAGCACCTCTTAAATCTCTTGCAACAATAGTTCCGCTAGGGTCAATTAAAAAACTAGCAGGGATACTTTGTATACCAAACTGAGCTGCAACTGCATTGTTCCAATATTTTAGATCACTTACATGGCTCCAAGCAAGACCATCTTTCTTGATTGCCTCTAACCATTTTGGTTTATCCTGGTCTAAAGACACACCCAAGACAGTGAAGTTTTTTGTTTTATACTTATTGAAAGCTTTTACAATATTAGGATTTTCTGCTCTACATGGACCACACCAGCTCGCCCAAAAATCAACCAATACATACTTCCCTCTTAATGAAGACAATGTAAAAGGTTTCCCGTTAACATCATTTTGGGTGAAATCAGGAAGCAATGTTCCAATCTGTCCAAATGTTGATGAAGCAATCGTTTTATCTATAAACTCAGCAAAAGGTCCTTTCTTAGCAGATGGTGCTAATTCGTTATAGATGGTTGCAAGATTTTCCTTTATTTCTGGAAAAATATTTGAGAACTGTAGCAATATTAAAGTGGTTACCGGAGAAGCTGCATTTGCTTTATACAATGTATTGAATGTAGCAATGACTTCTTTAGCTTGAATAGCTGCTGCGCTATTCAATGAGTCTTTTTTAGCTTTATTCGTTTCCTGACCTGCCGCTTGCATATTCAAGACATATGGCATCATCTTTGGATTCAATGAATTCATATAAACATTGTATACATCATGACTTGTAGAACCTGTTATATTTAGAGATGCAGGATTTTGTACATCCCCCTCAATCGATACATTTTCATTGCCTACAAAAACTGGTATTTTTTGCGTTATGCCATCAATACTCAATATCAATAAACTAGGATATTCTAATTTTGTTTGAAGCGTAAAACTACCTGCTACTGATTTTGCAGAAACCAATTCTTTGCTGGTTACCCCGTCAATTAGACTTACGGTGGATGCCTCTTTTACATTGGTCAACTTGCCTTGTAAATTCAAAGATTGAGCATATAAGAATGGGCTAACCATTAAAAATGCAATTGCGATTATACTTTTTTTCATACTTATTGATTAAAGGTCAAATATATCAATTAAATCTGGATAGCCATTATGGCTTATGCCTCATTTTTAAGATTTTAACAACATCGGCTAATTTGAATCCTTTAGCTTGAAGCAACATGAGATAATGAAATAAAAGATCCGCTGATTCTTCTAGAAATAATTCGTTGTTTTGGTCTTTAGCTTCAATCACGAGTTCTACTGCTTCCTCACCTACTTTTTGAGCAATCTTATTGATACCCTTAGAAAATAAACCTGCTACATAGGAGCTTTCTGGGTCAGCCGTTTTTCTTTGTTCAATGACCTGCTCTAATTGGGCTAAAAAATCATGGGATTATTTTTTATTTTTCGCTCCCCAACAAGTATCTGCTCCAGTATGACATACTGGGCCAACAGGATTGGCTTGAATCAAAAGACTGTCCTGATCACAATCCAATGCCATACTAATATAGTGTAAACTATTTCCACTCTCCTCGCCCTTGGTCCAGAGTCTGTTTTTGGAACGGCTAAAGAAAGTGACTTTATTCAAGGAGATGGTTGCATCCACTGCAGCCTGATTCATAAAGCCCATCATCAATACTTTTTTTGTGGATGCATCTTGCACAATGGCAGGCACCAATCCATCTGCGTATTTTGTAAAATTGATATTCATATTGGTCCTTATATTATGAGTGATGTAAAATTGATGAATGATTAGATTGATTAAATAAATGTTTGATTGATTGATTGATTGATTGATTGATTGATTGATTGATTGAAAAATTAATTAATCTTTCATTTACAAATTTTAAATTCTAATGGCAATGCCTTTTTGGTTAAGATATTGTTTTAAATCAGGAATAGCCACTTCCTTATAGTGAAAAATACTTGCCGCCAATGCTGCATCCGCTTTACCCTTTGTAAACACATCATAAAAATGGGCTTCAGTTCCTCCTCCACCAGAGGCAATGATTGGCACAGGTAAATTTTCTGCTAATTGAGCTGTGATGTCTAAAGCAAATCCTTGCTTTGTGCCGTCATGGTTCATCGATGTCAACAAAATTTCTCCAACACCCAAATCCACTGCTTCTTTTGCCCAGTCTTCAACCAATTTATCCGTCTTCGTCCTTCCTCCATTTAAATACACATACCATTGATTGTCTGCTTCACATTTTGCATCAATTGCCAAAACAATACACTGACTCCCAAATTGTTTTGCAAATCGACTAATAACGGTAGGATCTAAAAATGCTGCGGTATTGATTGAAATTTTATCTGCGCCATTTTGTAACAAAACACGCACATCGGCTTCGGTTTTAATACCCCCTCCAACTGTAAATGGAATATTGATGCGATGGGCAATTTTATGCACCAATGCACTCAAAGTTTTACGTCCTTCAATGGTTGCTGTGATGTCTAAAAAGACCAACTCATCCGCACCTTGACTGGCATAGAATGCACCAAGTTCAATAGGATCACCTGCATCTCTGATTTGTTCAAAGTTGACCCCTTTGACAGTGCGGCCGTCTTTAATATCCAAACAAGGTATGATTCGTTTTGTTAGCATAGTTTTTATAATTGGATACCCATATTAAAGTAGATAGATCAATATTTTTAAAATTTCGAAAGCTCCTTTAAGCTTATTTTATTTTCATAAATCGCTTTGCCAACAATAGCGGCCGAACATCCAATCGTCCTTAATTCCTCCAAGTCTTTTAGCTGACTAACACCCCCACTTGCAATTAATTGTAAAGTAGGATGCTGTGCTATTATTTTTTGATAGAGTGCAATGGATGGGCCTTCTAGTTTTCCATCTTTTTGTATATCTGTACAAAATAATTGCGTAACCCCTTTGTTCATATAAGATCCTATAAATTCATAGACATCAATGGTTGTTTTTTCGAGCCATCCTCCTACTGCAATTTTCTCTTCATACACATCTGCTCCCAACATGAAAACTGCTGCTCCAAATCGTTCAATCCATTCTTCAAAAATGGCCCTTTGCTTTACTGCAAGGCTGCCAATGGTTGCATAGGTCGCTCCAGTATCAAGCACTGTTTTTAAAGTTGCTTCTGTTTTAATGCCTCCTCCAAAATCTATAATTAGGTTCGTTTTATTGGCTATTTTTTCAAGCACTTTCCAATTCACCACCGCACCTGCTTTTGCGCCATCTAAATCAACTAAATGTAAACGCATTAAGCCAGCACCTTCAAATTGCTTGGCCACTTCCAAAGGGTCTTCATTATAGATTTTCTTTTGGGCATAATCGCCTTCTGTTAATCGAACACATTTTCCTTCTATGATATCTATTGCTGGAATAATTTGCATGTACTTTATGATTTTAGCGCTAAGAAATTTTGAATGATTTGTTCCCCAACTTCGGCAGACTTTTCGGGATGAAATTGCACACCATAAAAATTATCTTTATGTAATCCGCTGCTGTAAGCTTGGATATAATCTGTGGTCGCAATCGTATTGTCCCCTAGTCCAGCATAATAACCATGTACGAAATAAGCAAAACTATTTTCTGGCACTCCATTGAATAAATCAGTTTTTAAATGCCTGATATTATTCCAACCCATCTGTGGTACTTTTTGTACCATTTCAGTTGCCTTAAATGCCAATACCTGCCCTTCAAAAATACCTAAGCAGCTGGTGTCATTTTCTGCT
>CAIZLI010000309.1 GCA_903933765.1 uncultured Bacteroidota bacterium | reverse complement strand
TTATATATGCATCCACCCACGAAGGGAGTGCAGACTGTCCACCACCTGTGGATCGCGCAAAATATGGCAACAAATACATTTGGCCTTTGTACAATACCTATGATATTTTTATGGCGGATACCAATGGCAATGTGTTAAAAAAACTGACTACCGCAAAGGGCTATGATGCAGAAGCCACTTTATCTTATGACGGAAAGAAAATGATTTATTGTAGTGATAAGGACGGGGATTTAGATTTATATGTGATGGATATTGCATCTGGTAAGGAAAAAAAGGTCACCAATGCACTTGGTTATGATGGGGGTGCTTGGTTTAGTCCCGATGGTAAAAAAATTGTGTGGAGAGCGAGTCGTCCAAAAACTGCCGCAGAAATTGCAGAATATAGCAGCCTTTTGAAAGAAGGATTAGTGGCGCCAACCAATATGGAAGTATTTGTTGCCAATGCGGATGGTTCGGATGCAAAGCAAATTACTAATCTAGGACAAGCCAATTGGGCACCTAATTTTACCCCAGATGGCAAGCAGATCATCTTTTGTAGCAATCATGAGTACAAGAGAGGCTTCCCTTTTAATATGTATTTAATCAACCTAGACGGATCAGACCTGGTTAAAATAAGTAGAGATAAAGGTTTTGATGCTTTCCCAATGTTTAGCCCTGATGGTAAAAAAATCATTTTTGCCTCTAATAGAAACAACAAAGGCACGAGGGATACCAATTTATTTGTGGCGGACTGGGTCTATTAACCAGAATAAGTAGATTAGTTGTATTTTAGCATAAATCTAAAATCAATTGACTATGGAAACAGGTTTATTACATTTACACAACCTATTAAGATGGGTGGTATTGATTGCAATTGTTGTTGCAATTGTTCAATTATTACTTAAGAAAGATGCTTTAAAAGCAAGTAAAGTATTGTTAATCAGTGCCCATAGTACTTTAGTCTTAGGATTGTATCAGTACTTTTTTGGTCCTGTTGGCTTCTTTTTCATCAAAACCATGGGTATGGCCGAAGTCATGAAGGACAAGCTGCTTAGATTTTGGGCAGTGGAGCATATTTTCACCATGCTTATTGCTATTATTTTAATCACCATTGGACATATTAAGTACAAAAAAGGAGGCGCTCCAAAGACCACTTTAATTTTATACATCATAGCCTTATTGTTGATTTTTGCAGCGATCCCTTGGCCGTTTAGAGGGGAAATAGCAAGACCTTTGTATCCAGGAGGATAATTATATATAACATATTGATTTTCAGTATTAATAAAGGGGAAAGCGCAAGTTTCCCCTTTATTTTAGCTATTTTTCAATATTTCGGGGTTTATTTTTCGTAATTCCATTCATTTCCATATCTTTGCAACCCCAAAATAAGTATGTCAAAACAACCGCTGATTAAACAAGATGGAGTAATTATAGAAGCTATGAGCAATGCTATGTTCAGAGTAAAGCTTGAAAATGGTCATGAAATCTTAGCAACAATATCTGGTAAAATGCGCATGCACTACATCAGAATTTTGCCAGGTGATAAAGTAGGAGTGGAGATGAGTCCGTACGACTTAACAAGGGGAAGAATTATTTTCAGACATAAATAAGCTGAATCTATTTCTTCAAAAGCGTATAAAAAACATTAGGAATAAATATTTAAAAACAAAAAGATGAAAGTTAGAGCATCTATCAAAAAACGTAGTGCCGATTGCAAAATCGTGAAGCGTAAAGGCGTATTATTTGTAATCAACAAAAAGAACCCTCGCTTTAAGCAAAGACAAGGATAGTAAAACTTTTAGCGGAGACGCTAAAGTTTTTAGAAAATAAAAATTAAACAAAAAATCAAGTTTTAGCATATGGCTCGTATTGCCGGTATCGACTTACCAAAAAACAAAAGAGGAGAAATAGGACTACAGTACATTTTCGGTATTGG
>CAIZLI010000308.1 GCA_903933765.1 uncultured Bacteroidota bacterium | reverse complement strand
TAAGAACAACGCAAATTCCTGTATTGAATTATAGCTATAACGAGAAAGAAAAAATATTTACCTACGAATATAAAAACTGTGTGACTGGTTTTAACTTACCACTACACTTTAGTTATTTAGGTAAAAATTATAGTTTCATGCCAATGGACTATCAGCCTCAGCAACGTTTAATTCAAGAACCTAATTTTAATTTACAGGATTTTGTAAAGACGATCGAAAGTCAATACTACATTAAATTAGCAGAGGTAAAATAGTAGTAGAAAAATAGAAGGAGTAAAATAGTGGAGATAAAATTAAAAGAGTCAATTAGTTCTTAAGCACTCTCCCTAAACTGTATAGACGTTTTTGCCAATAAGGTTCAGACAAATCACTGATGGTAACACCTTGACTGGTGGATGCATGTGCAAATTTATTATTGGTCATATAAATACCAACATGAGAAATAGAACGGCTTGCATCTGTTTTAAAAAAAATCAAATCCCCTTCCTTTAAATCTGACCAATCAATTTTTTCACTTTGTGTATATTGTTCTGCTGCTGTTCTTTTTAAATTGGTATTGTAAATCGCATTCATCACATCCAATGTGAAATAAGAACAGTCCACCCCTCTTTTACTAGATCCGCCAAGCACATATGGCGTACCCCACCATTCATCTATTTTTTGAAGCAAAGGGATATTGCTAATTTCTTCTACCGCTATGTCCATTTGAATGGAATACTTTAATTGCAGCCAATTGGCTCTCTCTACATCGGTTAAATTATCTGGCATTCTATCTGAGCGTTCTGAACGAACCAATACTGGTTCTGCTTCTAAGGCATCGGATGCTTTTTTCATATACACCCTACCTGGCTTCACCGAAATATTATCTAAAAATTCAATCACCTCATCAGATTCATTGTTTGATTCAGGAACAGCTACTACTGCAGGTAAACTTCTTTTAGGCTTTGCTTTCAATTGAGCCGTTTTTGCTTTCACAGACTGACTGAACTTAGACATAGTAGTACAGCTTGACAAAATTGCCATCACACACACCATCCCTAATATCGTAATCGTCCCTTTATGCATGAGCGGCAAGATAAGGCAAGAACCTTAAAATAGCCTCAAAGCATCAGATTTTAACCCTTTTTTGTGGAAAATTAAGCCCGTCTAAGCCCTGCTTTTTTACGATATTTGTGCCTTATCCCGATATCCCAAATGCCCAAGTTTTCCCATTTACACGTTCATACCCAATATTCACTATTAGATGGTGCGGCCTCTATTGATGGTTTGTATAAAAAAGCCATCAAGGACGAAATGCCTGCATTGGCGATCACGGACCACGGGAATATGTTTGGTGCATTTAATTTTGTGAGTCAAGCTTGGAAAAATACCAAAGTGATTGGCAAGGATGCGAATGGAAAAGATATTTTAGCACCTACTGTAAAACCAATTGTTGGATGTGAATTTTATGTGGTGAAAGACCGACATATCAAACAATTTACCAAGGAACATAAGGACGATCGTTTTCACCAAGTCTTATTGGCCAAAAATGCGGTGGGGTATCAAAACCTCATCAAGCTAACTTCCTTAGGATACATTGAAGGGATGTATAGCAAGTACCCAAGAATCGATAAAGAACTGATTGAAAAATACCATGAAGGCATTATTGCTACCACTTGTTGTATTGGTGCGCATGTCCCTCAAGCTATTTTAAGAGATGGTGAAGAAGCTGCAGAGAAAGAATTTAAATGGTGGTTGGATTTATTTGGAGAAGATTATTATATCGAAATCCAAAGACATGAGATACCAGAACAAGAAATCATTAACAACACCTTACTTCAATTTTCAAAAAAGCATAAAGTAAGTGTGATTGCGACCAACGATAGTCATTACATCAACGAAGATGATGCCAATGCGCATGATATCTTATTATGTATTAATACAGGCGAAAAACAATCCACGCCAGGATTCGATGATTTTGTAAACGACGAACTTCAAATCAAAAACAGAAGATTCAAGTTCCCAAATAATCAATTTTATTTTAAGACCCAATCCGAAATGATTGAGTTGTTTAGTGATATCCCTGAATCTATCGATAACACCAATGCGATTGTAGATAAAGTAGAGGTTTTGAATTTAAAGAAAGACATCCTCCTACCCGCTTTCCCTATTCCAAAAAGTTTTCAGATTCACAAGGAAGCGAATATGAATCAATGGGAATTTTTAAAACACATCACTTGGGAAGGCGCGCACAAAAGATACGATGCCATCACCGCAGAAATTCAAGAAAGAATTGATTTCGAATTGTTCACCATTCAAACCATGGGTTTTGCTGGTTACTTTTTAATTGTAAGTGATTTTATTAAAGCAGGACGTGAGATGGATGTGTTTGTGGGGCCTGGTCGTGGATCTGCAGCAGGTTCTGTGGTAGCTTATTGTATTGGCATCACCAATATTGATCCAATTAAATACCAATTACTATTTGAGCGTTTCTTAAATCCAGATCGTAAGAGCATGCCCGATATTGATACGGACTTTGATGATGAAGGCCGTCAGAAAGTGATTGATTATGTGGTAGAAAAATATGGCAAGGAACAAGTTGCACAAATTATTACTTATGGTACGATGGCGGCTAAAAGTAGTATCAAAGATGTAGCACGTGTGATGGATTTGCCTTTATCCGAATCCAACTTATTAGCAAAACTAGTTCCAGATAAACCAGGCACCGAACTCAATCGTTGCTTGCATGCACCTATCACAATTAAAGAAGGAGAAAAATCTTTAGCAGAAAAAGAAGGTTACCAGTCCGACGATATAGACAATATTAAAAAGCTAAGAGAAATTTATGCAGGCAATGATTTAAGAGCCGCTGTATTGCATGAAGCAGAACGTCTAGAAGGATCTATTCGTAACACAGGTATTCACGCTGCAGGTATCATCATTGCACCAAGTGACCTAACCGAGATCATGCCGGTTGCCACAGCAAAAGATTCTACTTTATGGGTGACGCAGATTGAAGGCTCAGTCATTGAAGAAGCAGGTGTAATTAAAATGGACTTCTTGGGTTTAAAGACCCTTTCCATTTTAAAAACTGCTTTACAGTTAATCAAACAAAACCATGGTATCACCATCGACTTGGATACGATTCCTTTAGACGACGAAAAAACTTTTCATTTATACCAAAGAGGTGAAACCAATGCAACATTCCAGTTTGAGAGTGTGGGCATGCAAAAATATTTACGTGAATTAAAGCCCGATAAATTTGCCGACTTAATCGCGATGAACGCCTTGTACCGACCAGGTCCGATGGCCTATATCCCTAATTTCGTTGAACGTAAACATGGTCGTGAAACCATTCAATATGACCTTCCAATCATGGAGGAAATATTGGCGGACACTTATGGGATTACAGTTTACCAAGAGCAGGTGATGTTGCTCAGTCAAAAGATTGCTGGCTTTACAAAAGGAGATGCGGATGTGCTTCGTAAAGCAATGGGTAAAAAACAAAAATCGGTATTGGATAAAATGAAAGCGCAGTTTGTGGAAGGCGCCGTGAAGAATGGCCATCCAGAAAAAGCTTTAGATAAAATTTGGACCGACTGGGAGGCATTTGCACAATACGCATTCAACAAATCGCATTCTACATGTTATGCTTATGTGGCGTATCAAACAACCTACCTAAAAGCACATTATCCTGGAGAATACATGTCTGCCGTTTTAAACCATGCAGGTAGTATCGATAAAATCACCTTCTTTATGGAAGAGTGTAAACGTATGGGCATAAAAGTATTGGGTCCGAATATCAATGAATCCTTACAAGGTTTTTCTGTCAATAAAAATGGAGAGATCCGTTTTGGATTAGGCGGATTAAAAGGCGTTGGCGAAGCAGCAATTGAAGCCATTATTATAGAGCGTAATAAAGGCGGACATTTTGAGACCATGATTGATTTTATCAAACGTGTTTTATCAAGAGCGGTGAATAAAAAATCATTAGAAAGTTTAGCCTACTCAGGCACATTTGATTGCTTCCCTGAATACCACCGTGCACAATATTTTAATACAGGTGATGGAGACCGCACCAATGGGATGGAAAAATTAATTGCCTATGCGCAAGCGATACAATCCATGACCACAGGTTCCACCAATACCCTATTTGGTGATTTACCATCTGCCATGCAAGTGCCTATCCCTAAATTGGCACTCTGCGAGGAATGGACATTAACCGAAAAATTAGACCACGAAAAAGATATCACAGGCATGTTCATGAGTGGACATCCTTTAGACCATTTTAATTTTGAATTGAAGCATTATGCTTTCACGCCAATCAACGAATACAACGAAGTAAAAGACAACCTGATAAGTTTCCCAAATAACCTAGGAAAAAACTTTAAGCTAGCAGGACTGATAACAGATGTGCAGCATAGGATCACCAAAACAGGTAAAAACTTTGGTTCATTCGCGATTGAAGATTTTACTGGTAAAACAGATTTCATCTTATGGAGCGAAGATTATGTAAAGTTTCAAAATTATTTAGAAGTGGGACAAAAAGTCTGTATCAATGGTTCCTTTAGAAACAGATTCAACCAACCCAATAATTTTGAATTTAAGTTACAGAACATGTCTCTATTAGAAACAGTGAAGCAAATGCAAACCCGAACAGTGGAATTGAGTTTGCATCCAGCGAATCTAAGGGCCGATATGATTGATTTTTTTGAGAAGAATATCAAAGCAAACCCAGGGAGGACTTCTCTAAAAATCACTTTTGTAGAACCAAGGGAGCAACTAGCGGCAAGCTTATTAACGATAGAGAAAGGCTTTTTGATCAATGATGAATTTGTACAATTCTTAGACCTAAACCCAGAATTAAACGTTCAAGTGAAACTAGCCAACTAATTGTCCCCAATAAGGGATTTTTAAGTGGAAAAGTCAAGATGGCAGATATTAAAGTTTGGAGCTAATTTTGTACTACAATAATAAAGAATAAGAAAAATATAAATATACAATTATGGCATTAGAATTTACAGACGCGAACTTTCAACAAACAGTGATTGAAAGTGACAAACTAAGTGTAATCGATTTTTGGGCAGAATGGTGTGGACCATGTCGTGCAATTGGACCAGTTATCGAAGAATTAGCTGTTCAATACGAAGGCAAAGTGAATATTGGTAAAGTGAATGTGGATGTGAATCCTACATTGAGCACCAATTTTGGTATCACTTCAATCCCTGCAATCCTTTTTGTGAAAGGTGGTCAAGTAGTAGACAAGCAAATTGGCGCAGTTCCAAAGGCTGTTTTAGACAAGAAGATCCAGTCTCATATGTAATTGATACATCAAATTTTATAAAATCCTGCTCATTCAACTGAGTGGGATTTTTTATGTGCTGCAATCAAAAAATAACAATAAATTAATTACCTTTCTGCTCTAAATAAAACCCATGGCAAGATTCCAAGGCTTGATAGGCATTGTATTGATTTTAATGATTGCTTTTTTGTTTTCTAACAATAAAAAAAGAATCAACTACCGTTTAGTACTAAGTGGATTGGCCTTACAACTAACCATTGGCATTTTGATCTTAAAAATACCAGCGATTACCAGGTTCTTTCAGATTTTAGGAAAAGGCATGGGTAAGATAGAAGAATTTGCGCGTCAAGGTGCGGCATTTGTATACGGAGGTGTTGCCGCAATGGGTCCTGCCGGCGCAACCGATTTTACCAATGGTGGTTTTGTGTTTGCATTTAATGTTACTGCCACTATTATATTAGTATGTGTGTTAGTTGCTTTATTTTATCATTTTGGTATCATGCAACGTATTATATCTGTGATTGCCAAGGCAATGAATTTTATCATGCGTGTGAGTGGCGCAGAAGCATTGAGTAATGTAGCGAGTGCCTTTGTAGGACAGGTGGAAGCACAGGTGATGATTCGTCCCTATTTACCAACAATGACAAAAAGTGAAATTCTAGCGAGCATGAGTGGAAGCTTGGCTTGTATTGCTGGTGGTATATTGGTAGTGTATGCAAACATGGGCGCACAAGCAGGTATGGATTTAGCGCCAAAATTAATCACAGCAAGTTTGATGGCCGCACCTGGTGCTTTGGTCATTGCAAAAATATTATTCCCAGAGACAGAAGTGTCTCAAACAATGGGAAAAGTGACTTTAGAAGTAAAGAGCCAGTATAGCAATACCATTGACGCCATTACACATGGTGCAGGAGATGGTTTTAAAATTGCCATGAACGTGATTGCAATGTTGATTGGTTTTATTGCATTAATCGCTTTAGTGGACTGGAGCCTATTGAAAATTGGGCATCTTTTTAGCGCTAATTTAGATTTAAGTTTGAACTTTATTTTTAGCAAATTATTTTACCCAATGGCTTGGGCGATGGGCATCCCAACTGTGGATATACAAAATGCAGCTACATTATTGGGTCAAAAATTAACCATCAATGAATTTGTTGCGTTTAAAAGTTTAACCAGCAAAGTGATCCCAATTGTAACCGAAAAAGGTTTATTGATTGTGAGTATCGCTATTTGTGGATTTGCCAATTTTAGTAGTGTAGGTATGTTAATTGGTGGTATTGGTGAACTTGCCCCAACACGTCGTAAAGACCTTGCTGAATTAGGTCTTAAAGCGCTTTTAGCTGGAACATTAGCCTCCTATTTGTCTGCAAGTATTGCAGGTATTTTAATTGGTTAATTTTTTAAATTCCAGTTGTTCATGCATGGTTAAAGCTTATTCTAATTATAAGGAAAGACTTTAAACATAAGATGGTAATCAAGTGCTTATTGACTAACTTTGTGGCCTAATTTCATAGTATATGAACAAGGCACAAATTCAAGTGTTGGTAGATGCGCAAGTAGATCCAATTTTAAAAACCATTGGTCAAAAAATCATTCAAAACGAACGTATCAGTTTTGAAGATGGGGTTGCCTTGTTCGAAAAATCATCCCTTCCCTATGTAGGCGCATTGGCCAACTGGAAAAGAAATGAATTGCACGGTGATATTACTTATTTCAATCGCAATTTTCATATTGAACCAACCAATGTCTGCGTCTTCTCTTGTAAGTTTTGTTCTTATTCAAAATTATACGCGCACAAAGAAGAAGGATGGGAATTAACAATAGACCAAATGATGGATATTGTTCGTTCTTATGATGGCAAGCCAGTAACAGAAGTACATATTGTAGGGGGTGTGCATCCTAAATTAACTTTAGCATTTTTCTTGGACTTGATGCGTGCCATTAAAGCACATCGTCCCGAATTACATATCAAAGCATTTACGCCGGTTGAACTGGATTATATGTTCCGCAAAGCAAAAGTATCTATTCAAGAAGGCATGCGTTTAGCACATGAAGCCGGATTGGATTCTTTGCCTGGTGGTGGGGCCGAAATTTTTCATCCCGATGTTCGTACCATTATTTGTGACGATAAAGTGGATGCCAATGGATGGTTGGAAATTCACCAAACAGCGCATGAACTTGGTATGCATAGCAATGCTACTTTGTTGTATGGCCATATCGAAAAATACGAACACCGTGTAGACCATATGGAACGCTTAAGACAATTACAAGATAAAACGAAAGGCTTCAATACATTCATCCCGCTTAAGTTTAGAAACAAAGACAATGAAATGCATGATGTGCCAGAATCCACCATGCTCGAAGATTTAAAAATGTACGCGATCTCAAGATTGTACTTGGATAATTTCCCACATGTCAAAGCCTACTGGCCAATGTTAGGAAGACAGGTGGCACAATTGACCTTAAGTTATGGTGTGAATGATATTGATGGCACCATCGATGATACTACTAAGATTTACTCTATGGCTGGTAGTGAAGAACAAAATCCTGCTATGACCACTTTGGAATTGGTGCGTTTAATCAAACAAGCAAAAAGAACACCGATTGAACGCGGGACATTGTACAATGTGATCCAAGATTTTAGTTTGGTAGATGAAGCTGCAATAGAAGCTTAACATTCCGCTAATCCTATTGGAATTTGCATGGCCAATCCACCATCCGCAGTCTCTTTGTATTTCACATTCATATCCAATGCGGTTTGCCACATGGTATGAATTACTTTATCCAAACTTACCAAGGCATAATCTGGTTTACTCTGCAATGCCAATTGCGCAGCAGTTATGGCTTTGATCGCACCCATGGTATTGCGTTCAATACAAGGTATCTGAACCAATCCACCCACCGGATCACAGGTTAAACCTAAATGATGTTCCATGGCAATTTCTCCAGCCATTAAAACTTGTCGTTGATTGCCCCCTAATAATTCTGTTAAACCTGCTGCTGCCATTGCTGATGAAACCCCAATCTCTGCCTGACATCCACCCATTGCAGCAGATATAGTAGCACCGTTTTTAAATAAAATACCTATTGCATTCGCAGTCAATAAAAATTTATGAATGTCTTCTTGACTTCCTTTGTTGCAAAAATTAATCGCATACATTAACACTGCAGGAATCACACCAGCAGCACCATTTGTTGGAGCAGTCACTACCCTACCAAAACTTGCATTCTCTTCGTTCACAGCCAATGCAAAACAACTTACCCAATCTAAAATATAAGAAAAGTCCCCGCCACCACTTTGGATTTGTTGCATCCACTGCTCAATATTTTTTGTTACCTCATCGTTTACTACAATATTACTTTCTGTACCAGTCTTATCCGCATCATTGTCTTGCTTTAATAATTTAGCATTTAAATCGGATGCTCTTCGGTGCACTTGTAATCCACCAGGTAAAATACCATTTGCATGCACCCCTTTAAAAATACAATCCAACATTGTCTTCCATAATCGATCCAAGCCTTCTTCCAAAGCTTGCTCGGTATGCAATTGCTTTTCGTTTTCCCTGACAATATCAGAAATAGGTAATCCTGTTTTAATACACCAATGAATTAAATCATTGGTTGAAAAAAAATTAAAAGGTACTTCGATATTGGTTTCCTTTTTATCTTCAATTATCTTTCCTAATTCTAAACCATCTTCTGAAGCTTCTGTTTCTATAAAACCACCTCCAACCGAATAATAGGTATAGGTTTTTACTTTATCCTTTAATTCAATCACGAATTGCATTGCATTGGGATGATAAGGCAAACTTTTATCTTTTAAAAAAACTAAATGATCGTTGTAGTTGAATTCAATCTCATGTACGCCATCTAATAAAATATGATGCGTATCCTTAATGTTCTGTACTTTTTGAGCAATCAAACGGGTATCCGTTATCACAGGATCTTCTCCTTGCAAGCCCATTAAAATAGCGGTATCTGTGCCGTGCCCCTTGCCTGTTTTAGCCAAAGAACCATACAGGTAAACATGTAAAGCATTGATATGATTGACGCCCGATAAAGCACTAACCCTTTTCATCACATGCTTTGCCGCTAACCAAGGTCCTAGGGTATGGGAACTAGAAGGTCCTACGCCAATTTTAAACATATCAAAGACAGAGATGAACTTTTCCATAGCTAAAACAAATGTAAGTGAGTTTACAATAGATATGCACAATTGGGGCATAATTTAATCCTAAATGCAAAGTAAAAAGGATGGCTTTTTGGCAATTATTTGCGAAATTTGAATCACAAATAAAACACTATGGAATTATCTTCTCTTTTAAACAGATTTAGTGAACCAGAAACTTTAAAAATGGCCAAATTAGGTCGTGAATTAAGGGCAAAAGGTATAGATGTAATAGACTTAAGTTTGGGTGAGCCGGATTTTGATACCCCACAACATATTAAAGACGCAGCGATCAAAGCCATCAATGATAACTGGAGCCACTACACACCAGTCGCAGGTTTTTTGGATTTAAGAGAAGCTGTTTGTACTAAATTAAAAAGAGATAACAATCTAGACTATACCCCTGAACAAATCATTACATCCACAGGGGCAAAGCAAAGTTTAGCCAATGCATTATTGGCTTTAGTAGACGAAGGTGATGAAGTGATCATCCCTACGCCTTATTGGGTGACTTATTCTGAATTGGTTAAAATTGCACGTGGTAAAGTGGTTGAAATTAGAACCACTGTTGAAGCTGGATTCAAAGCAACCCCTGCACAAATAGAAGCGGCCATTACACCAAAGACAAAAGTATTCATGTTCTCCTCTCCTTGTAATCCTTCTGGTGCGGTATATAACAAAGCTGAATTAGAAGCATTGGCGAACTTGTTTAAAAAATATCCTCAAATCACCATCTTATCGGATGAAATTTATGAATACATCAACTTTATTGGAAAACACGAAAGCATTGCTCAGTTCAGTGAGATCAAAGACCAAGTGATTGTGATCAATGGATTAAGTAAAGGTTTTGCAATGACTGGCTGGCGTTTAGGTTATACTGCTTCCAATATTACTTTAGCAAAAGCGATGGAAAAACTACAAGGTCAGTTTACCTCAGGTACTAGTTCTATCACTCAGAAAGCCGCAGTGGCTGCCTTGGTGGGCGACTTAAAACCATCTATCGCGATGACAGAAGAATTCACACGTCGCAGAACAACCACTTTAGCATTGGTGAATGCTATGCCTGGATTTAAATGTTTCTCACCAGAAGGTGCATTTTATGTGTTCCCAGACGTGAGTAGTTATTATGGTAAATCTGATGGCCAACAAACAATTAAAAATGCATCAGACCTTAGCATGTTTTTATTGAATACAGCACATGTCTCTTCTGTGATGGGAGATGCATTTGGTGAACCGCATTGTGTTCGTTTCTCTTTTGCAAACAGCATGGAGAATATCGAAAAAGCATGGGCAAGAATTAGAGAAGCATTGGCTACTTTAAAATAAGCCCCGCATTCATGACGCCAGAAAAATTTCAAATGTTTGAAAATCGATTGCTTAAAAATTATAAGCATCGTTTAAAACAAGCAAAGCGACTAAATGTATCTTGCTGGAGACTCTATGACCATGACTTACCCGAATTTCCCATTTGTGTGGAATTTTATGAGGACTATATATATATCGCTGAATACAACAGACGACATGCATTAACGGACGGGGAACATGAGATTTGGTTCAATGAAACCAAAAGAATTATTGCAGACATGACTGGTGTACCTACAGACAAAATGTATGTGAAACTGCGCAAGCGTATGTCTCATCGTGAAGGGCAATACGAAAAAGAAGCCGTGACGGAATCTAAAATCATTACCGTTCAAGAAAACGGTTTACAATTTTTAGTTAACCTAACCGACTACTTAGATACCGGCTTATTTTTAGACCATCGTGTCACAAGACAAATGGTCCAAGCAGAAGCAAAGGATACCCATTTTTTAAATTTGTTTTCCTATACCAGTTCTTTTTCTGTGTATGCAGCTAAAGCAGGCGCTAAATCTGTTACATCCGTTGATTTATCTAAAACTTATTTAAGTTGGAGCGAAGAAAATTTTAAACTCAATCAAATAGCCCCTTCATCGGCGTATCAATTTATTCATGCAGATGTCAAACAATATTTAAAAACATTGCCCGTTAATTTTTATGATTTAGTGGTGATGGATCCTCCTACTTTTAGCAATAGTAAAAGAATGAAGGATATTTTAGATATTCAAAGAGACCATGTTGAATTGATCAATGATATGCTAAAAGCGATGAAGCCTGGAGGAATTTTATATTTTAGCACCAATTTTACGCAGTTCATTATTGATGCTGAACAAATAAAGAGTACGCAAATTAAAGATATCACCAAAGCCACTACGCCATTTGATTTTGAAGGAAGATTGAAACGTTGGTGTTATAAAATTACAAAGCCGATCGGATAGCTTTGTCTATTGCTAAGACTTGTGGGATGACCATTTGCTGATTGTTATTCTCAATCACATAATCACATAAGCGCATTTTAATGGTATCCGAAATTTGATTGCGCATGCGTGCATCAACTTGGTCTTTTGTGATGCCATCTCTTTGCATCACCCTATGGGTTCTAAGCGACAAAGGCGCTGTTACACCAATCACTTTCAATAATCCATCTGCAGCTCCTGATTCAAAAATCAAGGCAGCTTCTTTAATGACATAAGGACTGGTTTGTTTTGCTGCCCAATCTTTTGCGGCTTGTATGGTCACTGGGTGCACAATGGCATTGAGTAATTGTAATTGAAAGGGCTCATTGAACACAATACCTGCTAATTTTTCTTTATCCAATCCAGACTCGTTGTAAATATCCGTTCCAAATTGTTGGATCAACTTTGCTTTTATTTCAGGGCTGGTTTGCATTATACGCTTGGCTTCTTCATCGGCATTGAACACAGGAATACCAAGGGTTGCAAACACTTTTGCGACCACTGACTTTCCAGAGCCAATCCCTCCTGTTAAACCAATCATTTTTGCCATATGCTATTCAAAAAAAATCCGAAATCAGTTTCCAATTTATTGGAGGCTAATTTCGGATTGTATCATTTAAATAATTGTCTTATTTGTTGATTGCTTGAGACCACTCTAAGCTAATAGAAGATCTTTCGATCTTTAAATAACTTCCTGGGCTCACTTCCAATTGAATGGTATTGTCTTCGTTCACTTTATTGATTGTACCATGGATACCAGCAATGGTAACTACTTTATCACCCTTTTGCATTGTATCAATAAATTTCTTTTGCTCTTTTGCTTTTTTAGCTTGTGGACGTATCATGAAAAACCAGAAAACCAAGATAAT
>CAIZLI010000307.1 GCA_903933765.1 uncultured Bacteroidota bacterium | reverse complement strand
TAAGGGCTAATTTATTTTAGTCTAATGATTTTTTCGAGGCCACCCATAAACGGTGGCTTCGATTTTTTCGAGGCCTAAAAACGCTCTAATCCAGAAAAGAAGAAATTACCTTCGATAGCTGCATTCTCATCACTGTCACTTCCGTGTACTGCATTCTCACCAATAGATGCTGCAAACTTTTTACGGATAGTACCTTCTTCGGCTTGTGCAGGGTTGGTTGCGCCAATCAAAGTTCTAAAATCTGCTACTGCGTTGTCTTTTTCTAAGATCGCAGCTACGATAGGGCCACTGCTCATAAAGTCAACTAATTCTTGGTAGAAAGGTCTTTCCTTATGTACTTCATAAAATGTACCAGCTTGTGCAGGTGACAAGTGAATCCACTTCATTGCTTTTACAGAAAAACCAGCTTTGATGATTTGATCTAATATAGCACCAGTATACCCTTTAGAAGTTGCATCTGGCTTAATCATTGTAAATGTTTTGTTGTTCATATCTATTTTTTATATTGTTTCTAATTGTGGGCGCAAAATTACTGAAAAACATCCGATTTATGTTAAATTTGTGCACTTATGCAATCAATAGAACAATTTTATCCTTTTTTTCAAAAGCCATTTAAAGCAGTCATTACAGCACATCAAAAACCTGATGGCGATGCAATGGGGTCTAGTTTGGCTTTATACCACTTTTTAATCCAACTCGGACACGATGTGACAGTGGTCTCACCGACCAACTGGGCACCTTTTTTAGATTGGATGCCTGGTATTGATAAAGTGGTTGATTATGAAGGAAATAGAACAAAAGCTACTGAATTGGTTCAAGCCGCAGATTATATATTTTGTTTAGATTTTAATATCCTGCACCGTACTAAAAATATGGAGTCGGTGATCAGAGACGCTAAAGCAATTAAAATATTAGTGGATCATCATCAACAACCTGATACACCTAGTTTTGGGTATGGCATTAGTGATGTAAAAATGAGCTCCACTTGTGAAATGATCTATGATATCATTGTACAATCGGGTCATAGCAATTTAATCAATCTGGATATTGCGACAGCTTTATATACAGGTTTAATGACCGATACGGGTTCATTTAGATTCCCATCCACCACAGCTTCGGTGCATAAAATTGTAGCACATTTGAAAGAAGTTGGACTTCAACATTCGAAAATACACGAAAATATCTACGACCAGTCCTCAGAAGGCAGATTGAAGTTTATGGGGAATGCTTTTTTAAATAGAATGCATGTTTTTCCTGAATTTAAGACTGCTGTGATGGCCATTCCAAAAACAGATATCTATAAATTTGAACTTAAAACAGGGGATACAGAAGGATTAGTCAACTATCTATTGTCCATTCATGGGATCAAATTTGCCGCTATTGTAATAGACAGAGAAGAAGAAAGAAAATGGAGCTTTAGGAGCAAAGGTAACTTCGATGTTAATATATTTGCACGCACTCATTTTGAAGGGGGAGGACATGCCAATGCGGCTGGAGGAAGATCTTCGAAATCT
>CAIZLI010000306.1 GCA_903933765.1 uncultured Bacteroidota bacterium | reverse complement strand
GTTCGTTTTTATTTATTTTGTATCTTTGACCCATCATCAAGAAGCCTTTAGTGGCTGCCAACCGAGAGAGTCGAACTCCGCGGTGGTAAAATCGATGAGGACTTACTGTCAAATGCAAAACGTAATCTCCTTTATCTTTCTTCTTGGTCTGATTTATTGAATGAATTTAAAATCAATCATGACATGCCTGCATCGAAGCAACAAATAGAAAAAGAACTGAATAAGCCTAGTAAAGCAAATACCGGTGCTTCTAATGATATGCAATTGTTCCTTGAATCAAGCACCTCTTTGAAAGCAAAAGGCAAATTGCAATTGACTTATTTAAATGAACAATTTGAAGGAAGCTTTATTGCCACACCTAATTTAATTAAATTAAAAACCATTCAACCATTTAAAGGGATGGTAGCTGCGGTAGGATTAGAGGAGGGTAGCCTAAGTCCATTTTTACAAAGCAATGGTGGCTTAAGTAAAGCGGGTCAACAACAAATTTATTTTCTGGTATTTGATATTTTCCATTTATATAATTTATTTCGCCTAAAGCCACAAGCATTGCTGGCATTGTATCAGGAAGCATTGGCAATTTTAAAAAAGAAAGGAGAACTAGTTGAATTTGGTAAAATAGATCCAAGTTCTGATTTAGGAAACACCTTAGCAATCTGGTTGCATACTCAAGTGAAGCAAAAATTTAAACACAGTTATTGTTCCCCTAAGGGCTTGCTGTATAGTTTTCAAAATTTATTGAAACTGTATGCTGATTATTTTAAAGTATAAGGTCCTTGTAACTACCTAGCAACTAATATAATCATCCCCTTGTCCAAAAATATTACTGAGTAACTCCTTAGCTCTAGCTACTTGCTTTTCATTACCTACCCTGAATGTTTCTGCTAAGGCTAGTAGTTCATATAAGACTGCGTCCAATTTGACAGCCTCTACTACATTAGCATAAAGTGGCTCAATCAATAAACCCCTGGTTTCCATTGTTGGATCAGGCCAAACCAAACTTGTTTCATTTGGTAAGTCATCCTTTAATATTGGAGCAGATGCAGCAGTTGGGATGCCTCTTGCTAGGGTTCCGGCCTGGACGGGAAACATATACCTAAGTCCATATACCAATAAACCAAAAAGGGCCGATTTCTGAATGGTTTTCTTATCTACACCAATCAATCCGGCATATAAAGATCGGTTCAAGGATTCCGAAACCTCTGACTGACTGATGAATAAGCTACTCGAGAGGTCTTTGCTCCGCCATTCTTGCTCCCCTAGACTAAAAATTTTCAGGAGCACCACGATATCTTGTGGTCGCATGCCTTTATGTGATTTCATGAGATAAAGATATATTTTTTCTAATAAATTCACAAATCGCGAATTAAGAATATATAATTTGATTTATAAAAGTTTCAAATTGTACCCATTCTTATTAGGATTAGGTCTTAAAGTAAGCCATAGTTTAATTTGTTAATTTTGACCATTTTTTGCCAATTTTAAGCAAAAAAACCCCAATTCGTAATCATTTTGACTATAAAATAGCTAATTTGTTGTCCTTATGATCGGATTCCAATTTACCCCATTTAAGGCCGGCGAAAACAATAAAACCATGTTCGAGCAAATGCTCGACCTGTTTACCGAACTATTGAATTATACCAATGGGGATGCTACGGAAGCCTTAGACTGGCTCAATCAATTAGACCGAAAGCATAAATTCACCAATGACGACTATGGGATGGGTGATTTCATCGAAGATCTAAAGGAAAACGGCTACTTAAAGGAGCATGGACCAGACGGGACTTTTAAAATAACTTCCAAAACAGAGCAGACGATCCGTAAAAAGAGCCTAGAAGACATATTCGGTAAGCTTAAAAAAGGCAGTAAAGGCAATCATCAAACCAATAAAACAGGACCCAGCGCTGAACTAAGTCCAGATACAAGGGCATATCAATTTGGCGACAATATTGATCAGGTAGATTTTACAGAAAGCATCCGCAATGCACAAATCAATCACGGGGTAGATAATTTCACAATGGAAGAAAATGATTTACTCATTCGTGAAAGTGATTTTAAAACTCAGACTTCTACTGTGTTGATGATAGATATTTCTCATTCCATGATTTTATATGGCGAAGACCGCATCACCCCTGCAAAAAAAGTGGCGATGGCTTTGTGTGAATTAATCATCACTAAATATCCTAAAGACACCATCGATATTGTCGTATTTGGTAACGATGCATGGAGTATTGAAATTAAAGACCTTCCCTATTTACAAGTAGGCCCTTATCATACCAATACGGTTGCAGGATTAGAATTAGCAATGGACCTATTGCGTCGTCGTAAAAATCCAAACAAACAAATTTTTATGATTACCGATGGCAAGCCAACCTGTTTAAAGATTGGTTCGAAATACTATAAGAATAGTTTTGGATTAGATCGAAAAGTAGTGAATCGTTGTTTAAATTTGGCAGCGCAGTGTAAGAAGTTAAAAATTCCAGTAACAACTTTCATGATTGCATCTGATCCTTATTTGCAAAAATTTGTAGAAGAGTTTACAGAGATGAATCATGGTAAAGCATTTTTCGCATCTTTAGATAAACTAGGAAGTTTTATATTCAATGATTTTGAAAGCGGAAAGCGAAAAACAGTATATTAAAATGAAAAAAGAAGTGGCGAATAAAAAATATTCTGAAACTAAGAAATTAGCGGGCATTGAAAAAATCAATACCCTTGGACAATTGATTCAATCTGGTTATCAGTCTAAGTCTATTAAGGATGAAGTACGTGATAATTTGATAGGTTGTTTGCAAAATAAAGAAAACCCTTTCACAGGTATTTTGGGTTATGAAGACACTGTTATACCAGACACAGAGCGTGCCCTATTAAGCAGACATAATATTTTATTTTTAGGATTACGTGGACAAGCAAAAACAAGAATGGCACGTCAGATGACCGACTTGTTAGACGAATACATTCCTGTGATTATGGGCAGTGAAGTGAATGATGATCCATTGAAACCCTTGAGCAAGTTTGCAAAAGACTTGATTGCAGAACACGGAGACGACACCCCAATACATTGGCTTCACAGATCTGAACGTTATGGAGAAAAATTAGCCACACCCGATGTAAGTGTCGCAGATTTAATTGGTGACATTGATCCAATCAAAGCAGCGAATTTAAAATTGAGTTTTTCTGACGAAAAAGTTATTCACTATGGAATAATTCCAAGAAGCAATCGTTGCATTTTTGTGATCAATGAATTACCAGATTTACAAGCAAGGATCCAGGTGTCTTTATTTAATATCTTACAAGAAGGCGATATTCAAATACGTGGCTTTAAATTGCGCATGCCTTTGGATATTTTATTTGTTTTTACTGCGAACCCAGAAGATTATACCAATAGAGGTAGTATTGTTACCCCATTAAAAGACAGAATTGAAAGTCAAATATTAACGCATTATCCAAAAACCTTAGAAACCTCATTGGCGATCACTGAACAAGAGGCAGACATTTTAGAAGCACAAAAACAAAGAGTGGATATTAGCGATTTGATTAAGCGTTTGATTGAACAAGTTTCTTTTGAAGCAAGATCGAATGAATTTGTAGACAAGAAAAGTGGTGTGAGTGCGCGTTTAACCATTGCCGCATTTGAAAATGCCATTAGCTCAGCAGAGCGCCGTGCGATTATCCACAATGAAAAACATACTTATGTTTGGATCAGTGATTTAATGGGCATCATCCCTTCTATTACTGGCAAGATTGAATTGGTTTACGAAGGCGAACAAGAGGGTCCCTATGAAGTCGCTTTGAATTTATTGAATAAATCCATTCGTACACAGTTTATTGAATACTTCCCGAATCCTGAATTGTTGAAGAAAAAGAAAATGATCAATAAAAAGGGAGAGGAGAAAGCCCTTGATAACCCATACAAGGCCATAACAAGTTGGTTTGACGGAGGTAATCACTTGAATCTAATGTTGGATATGAAAGATGCTGATAAAGTAGTTGCTTTATATAAGGTGGATGGCTTATTTGGTTTAGTAAAAAAATACTACCCACAAGCCAATGAAAAAGAAAGTGCTTTGTTGATGGAGTTTGTTTTACATGGTTTAGCTGCATTCTCATTGATCAATAAAAAAATGATTGATGGCAAGATTGAATTCAATGATTTAATGAGCAGTATGATGAATCTGGACAGCTTTGGCGAGGAAGATTACAATGAATCGGATTACCAATAAACATAGGGCATGAACTATTTACATAAAGCCGTTTTTAAAGTAGCATGTATTTTATCTTTTACATTTTGTATTGGCCAGTCTGATTCGACAGTTCAAGCACAACCTTTTAAGCAAGAAATTGTACAATTTCAAAAATCGGACAGTATTGTCATGCCGCCCAAGGGGCAAATCGTATTTGCTGGAAGCTCCTCCTTTACAAAGTGGAAAGACATTGCAATGTATTTCCCAGGTTATCCAATTATCAATAGAGGCTTTGGTGGAGCTGCTTTGCTTGATTTAATTTTTTATGCCGATGAGGCAATTATTAAGTACCAACCTAATCAAGTATTTATTTATTGTGGCGAAAATGATATGGCAGTTGTAGATACTGTAAGCCCTGCAACCGTGTTAGATAGATTTAAAACATTGCACACTATTTTATTAAAAAAATTACCTAGTGCTACCAAGATCATTTTTGTTTCTATTAAACCAAGTGTTGCTAGATGGCATTTAGAGTCAAAATTTATAGAAGCGAATAAGCTAATCGAAGCTTATATTGCTACGCAAAAAAACATACAATATCTAGATATACACACTTTAATGTTAGATGAAAATAAAGAAGTGCTAAAAGATATTTTTATAGCTGACAAATTACATATGAATCCGAAAGGCTATTTGATTTGGCAGAAGGCCATTGCCCCTTATTTGATCAGCAAATAGCCTAATTGAGTTCCTTTAAAAATAGAACTACGTCATTGATTGACCTTAATTTGATTTTTTTAGCCGACGCAGCTTTTTGTAATAAAGCAGGGTGGGCATTGGTCACAGAGGCGTAGCTAATTTCAGCAATTGGAGATAAAATTCCCTTTGTTGCAATTCCATAAACTGTATTGACTTTAAAATACTGTTCTGTTTTTCCTTTTAAGGGGTCATAGTTTTCTGTAAAAATAAATTTCTCAAGCCTGCTCACTATTTGAAACGCACCTTTATTATGTAGTTCGTAAAACAAAATTTGATTCTTTTTATTGGGGTCTGCATACGCTTGATAACTGCGGATAACTTGTGTCGTATCTTTTGGATTTAATAAATCAATCGTTGTAATTGACCCCTCCAATGTGGCTAATTCAGCGCCTTTATCATCTATATAATGTACTTCTCCTGTATAGCCATTGAGTTTCATTTTCTCAACAAACACTTTCCCCCCACCGTTTAAATATAAATAAGCTTTCTGCCAACTGTCTTGTAAAAAAGGACTACCCTTTACGTCACTTAAAGCATCACCCGTTTTATTTAAATAATCTGCATTCAAAATTCTAGCAGCCATATTATTTTGGCCACCTGTTTGGCTATAAGCAAATTGTGTTAAAAGGACTAATCCTACAAGCAGGCATTTTTTTGAAAATGTTTTAAATAACATAGTTGGTATTTGAGATTGTATTAATTCAATTCTAAGATAATCTTATTTCCTCAGTATTACAAAGCTTGTCCTCTATTTTGAAGGATCTAATTTAATTTTTGTAAACACTTGTAAGTGAGGTAGGGCAAGCACTGCAATGCCAATAAATAAAAGTGGCATGACTTCTTTGATACTCCAGGCCTCCAAAGAAAAATATATAAATACAATAATACCTGTCCATGCAACTACAGCATAGGGTATGGCCTTAGTGAGTAATTTTTTCCATCCAGCAAAACTGTTTTCCATTTCAAACTCTTGTCTTATTTTATCAAAAGATAAAATAGAATGCCATAGTCCAAAATAAAAACTAAAGCACAACCAAAGTGGTAAGAGCATATTTAAAATCGTTAAGCAGCCAATTTGCATGACTGCAAAAAATAATTGCTTGGTGTCTGAAAAAAAATATTTATGGGCAAAGAATAAGATGATATGAATCCCCACAAGTGTCGCCTGAGAAATGGGCAATACGATATTTGCATAATGGATATACTCGTTTGCCTGCATTTTGGATTGTCCTAGTAATACAAATACATCTATCGCTGTATGAATGTTTTTACTAAGTAGAAATAAGATCCAGCTAAGTCCTAGAATACTATAACATAATTTATGCATCCCGTTATAGCTTTTGCCTACCCAGTCTATTTCCCCAAAATGAAATGCTGTTAATCCAATGAATATAAGGATGGCAATGGTTGGCAGAAAATACCAAACCAAACCATAGACCAACATATTCATCAGGTATTTGAATAAAAACACATAACCGTGTTTTTTATCAGCCCCTATATTAATGCTTTGATCTATATAAAAGTCTAATGCCCCGTGTGGAATCCCCAATGTAAATAAGGTGACAAATAAGACCACTAATTGCTGGTTCGTTGATAATGGAAAATAGGCATGTAATAAGGCTAAACCAAATCCGATGACCAAAAGTAGTTGTCTGAGCTTTATTTGCATATAGTAGGCATAAAAAAAGGGGCGAGTTATGCACTCGCCCCTTAAAGATAGGATGAATTAAGCAGCTTTTCTGCTCAATGCATATATAACAAGACCGAATCCGATTTTATTTACAGCATCACCGATGTTGTAGATAATGTTCATATCCAAGCCGATATTTGCAAATCCAGCATACCATTGTCCTTCAGCTGTTCCGATTAAATATCCTAATGGATAGATAGCCCAACCAACTAAAATGAACCAACCTAATGCTTTGTTAGCAGAAGCAACCGCTGAACCAGCACTTGTTGCTAATTTCTTAACATCGCCCATCCATACTTCATACACAATGTAGAAGTATGCAAGCGCACTTACTGTACCCCAAACTGTAGCATTACCTAATCCAGCTTCGCCCATGTAACCTGTTACCAACATTACAACAGAAGCCAAGATCATTTTCCATAATAAACTTGTTGGACCACCAGCTTTTTTTGTGATCAAGTAGAACTCAACGCACATCAAAGGCACAGTTAACAACCAATCTACGTAACGGAAGAAGGTTGGAGAATCATGCGTTTCAGCATAATAGCTACGCATGTAGTAGTAGTGAACTGCAGCAATAAAAGTGATC
>CAIZLI010000305.1 GCA_903933765.1 uncultured Bacteroidota bacterium | reverse complement strand
GGCAATAGTTTGGCAACCACTGCGGTCAGCAAATGGGAAGGGGAATTAACGGAACCACAACAAGTTTAAATTTATACCATCCAGCATGATCACATTATTAGAAGCTTTTCATTGGAGTCAATTGTTACAACCTCAATTTTATATTGAGCATGGTGGCTTATGGCTGCTTTTATTAGTGGTTTTTGCAGAGACAGGCTTATTTGCTGGCTTCTTTTTGCCGGGAGATAGTTTATTGTTTGTAGCAGGTATTTATTGTGCACCATTGGCTGCAGAAATTTATGCTTCTGATAATCAATGGATCAATTTATTTATACTTTTTATATTTATTTCAACAGCAGGTATTCTTGGTAATTATGTCGGGTATGTTTTTGGTAACAAGGTTGGTCCAACCATGTTTGATTGGAAGGAGAATCTTTTTTTCAAGAAAAAATATTTAGTGCAAGCAGAAACCTTTTATAAAAAACATGGAGGACGTGCAATTGTAATCGCGAGATTCATTCCTATTATCAGAACTTTTGGGCCTATCGTTGCAGGTATTGTAAAAATGGATAAAGCCAAGTTCATGTATTTTAATATTATTGGTTGTTTAGCATGGGTGGGCAGTATGCTATGTGCTGGATATTTTTTACAGTCTTGGATTTTGACTCGTTTTAATTTTGATTTAAAAAATCATTTAGAAGTGATTGTGTTGGGGATAGTTGGTATCACTACATTGCCAATCATCATTAATTTGATTTCACATCGCACTAAAAAAGCGTAATTCATAAATTTTCTTGCATGAACAATAAGCAAATTGGACTTTTTTCTTTGCCTGTATTTGTAGCCGCATTGGGCTATTTTGTTGATGTCTACGATTTACTATTATTCACGATTGTTCGTCAGCCAAGTGTGCTTGCAGTTGGGTCTACATTAGAAACCATCCTTGTAGATAGTGCGCATATCATTAACTGGCAAATGTCAGGATTATTAATTGGAGGTATTTTATGGGGTGTGGTTGGAGATAAATTAGGCAGACTAAAAGTATTGTTTGGGTCTATCCTTTTATATTCTGTGGCAAATATTGTTACTGGCTATGTTCAAACAGTAGACCAGTATGCTTATTGCAGGTTCATTGGTGGTATTGGTTTGGCAGGAGAACTAGGAGCAGGTATTACATTGGTCTCCGAAATGTTACCAAAAAATAAAAGAGGGTTGGGTACTTCTATGGTGGCAGGGATTGGTTTGTCAGGCGCTGTCTTTGCTTATTTTACATTTAAGTATACACAGGACTGGAGACTATGTTATAAAATAGGAGGCGGATTAGGCTTCTTTTTATTGATATTACGTGTGCGTGTTGCAGAGTCCTTTATGTTTGAGTCTGTAAAATTGAGCAATGCGGTGAAGGGTAATTTCTTTATGTTTTTTACATCCTACAAAAGATTTTCAAAATACATTAAAGCCATTTTAATTGGTTTGCCAACTTGGTTCGTAATTGGGGTTATGGTGAACTATAGTAATAAGTTTGCAACTGGTTTGTATGGAGATAATTTAATTGATTCAGGTAAATCGGTCATGTTTGCTTATATCGGCATTGCAGTGGGAGACTTATTAATTGGATGGGTGAGTCAATTTTTTCAAAGCAGAAAAAAGGCCTTGTTCTTATTTTATATGCTCAGTATTATAGGAATGGTTTTATTCTTTAGTGCCTTTAATAATAGCGATAGTAGGATGTATGCCATATGCGCTTTCTTAGGCTTTAGCACTGGCTATTGGGCCATCTTTAATCAAATGGCAGCCGAACAGTTTGGTACCAATTTAAGGGCCACTGCCGCAACCACTATTCCAAATATGGTCCGAGGCGCTTTGCCACTCATTAATTTTTTATTTTTAGACATCTTGCAAAAGTCAATGGGTTGGACTATTGTGCAAAGTGGCATTGTTACTGGGTGTATCGTAATGGGTGTCACCATGCTTGCATTTGTTTTTACAGAAGAAACCTACCATAAGGATCTAGATTTTCTAGAGCAAGATCACCCTTTGCCTTAATTTATATTTTTATAAATAGCAATAGATAAAATTCTTAAGCACTATGCGCTTATTATTCATCCGTTTTTCTTCTATAGGTGATATTGTTTTCACTACACCTGCTATACGTTGTGCAAAGCAGCAGATACCAGGCGTAGAGATCCATTTTTTGACGAAGGCTTCAATGAAAGCGGTGACCGAAGCCAATCCTTATATTGATCATTTTCACTATTTTGACAAAGACTTAAATGCGACCATCAATGGTTTAAAAGCATTTCAATTTGATTATATCATTGACCTGCATAAAAACTTAAGGACCTTCCAAATTCAAAAAGCATTGGGGATCCCAAGTTTATCTTATAAAAAATTAAGTCTTCAAAAATTTCTGCTAACCAAATTGCATTTGAACTATATGCCAGACAGACATATAGTAGATCGTTCAATAGATGCTTTGTCTAATTTAGGTGTCGTGAACGACGGGAAAGGCTTGGATTATTTTATCCCTAAAGACAGTTCACTTCCATCCAATGCATTGCCTGCAGCCTTTCAGTCTGGCTATATCGCATTGGTGATAGGCGCATCTTATGCTAGTAAAAAATTACCTGTCGCATCTTTGCAAGCACTTTGTCATAAAATACCTTATCCAATTGTACTCATTGGAGGCAAAGAAGATCAAGAACAAGGTGCAGCGATTGAAGCAATCAATCCAATTAAAATTTTCAATGCTTGCGGAAAATTTAATTTGCATGAATCTGCATTGTTGGTAAAGCAATCCAGGACGGTCATTTCGCATGATACTGGATTTTTATACATAGCATGTGCCTTCCATAAAAAGACCGTGGCTATATGGGGTGCCACTGCTCCAGCTTTACAAGTGGAACCTTATTATCCTACAGTGCAAGAAGAAAGTATAAGAACTTTGAACAAAGAAACTGAACTTACTACATTGAATAATGACGAATGGTACTTTAATGTAATTGTCCCGAATTTACCATGTCAACCTTGTTCTAATTATGGTACCAAACAATGTCCACAAGGGCATTTTGCATGCATGAAAAAGCAAGACCTTCAATCTATCGCAGATAAAGCGATTGCTTATTTTAAAGCAACAATGGATTAATCACTATTAAGTCGTCACCTGCTTAAATAAACAAAGCCTCGCATTGCGAGGCTTTGTTTATTATTTTATACTTCTAAAAAGATTACAAAGTTTTCAATACATCGTTCATGCTTCT
>CAIZLI010000304.1 GCA_903933765.1 uncultured Bacteroidota bacterium | reverse complement strand
GCTCATTAAGCCACTTGAAGAACCACCACCAGATAATTTTTCGTTCGCTCCTCTAATTTGAGAGAAGTTTGTTCCTACACCAGAACCATATTTAAAAATTCTTGCTTCTCTTGTCCATAAGTCCATGATACCACCCTCGTTCACTAAATCATCACTCACACTCAAGATAAAACATGCATGTGGTTGAGGACGCTCATAAGCACTTGTTGAACGCTTTAATTTTTTGTCAGTTGGGTCTACATAGTAGTGCCCTTGTGCGCCACCTGTAATACCATAGCTTTCGTGTAAACCCGTATTAAACCATTGTGGTGAGTTTGGCACACAAGCTTGGTTTAGAATACTATAAACTAACTCTTCGTAGAATACTTGTGCATCATTTGAAGTGGAGAAATAACCATAACGCTCTCCCCATACTCTCCAACAATTCGCCATACGATGTGCGACTTGTTTAACTGTAGTTTCTCTACCCAAAGAACCATCGGCTTGAGGCACACCCGCTTTTCTGAAATATTTTTGTGCAAGGATATCCGTTGCAATTTGGCTCCATTGTTTAGGCACTTCCACATTCGTCATTTCGAATACCTTTTCTCCATTTGGGTTTTTGATTACACTATCTCTGTAATCATACTCAAATTGATCAAATGGGCTCACGCCATCGATTGTGAATTTGCGCTTAAACTCTAAGCCTTTTTTTGTTTTTGTGTTAGCCATGGTCTGGTCAGTTTTTTGATAGTAATTATGGGATCCCCCAGCGCAGTTTTAAAAACCATTGCGGGTAGACGAAAATATTCTTCTCTGTTGATACTTTGGCAACTGAAATATCAACAGATGTGGAAAATCAATGTGAACAATTCCAAACCCTCTATCCCAATTGAATTGCATGATTTATCCCCACAAAATGTTAGTTTCTTAAGAAAAAAAAGCCCGATTCATCGTTTTTTTTTGTAATAGATAAGTAAGTGAGGGATTATATGATTAAAATAGATAATTTTGTGGCAGATGAGCAACCAAGTATATCAAAATATCCTAGATAAAAAAACAAAACAACAAAAAGCATTTGCAGTCTTAATTGACCCTGACAAGCTTGATGTGGTTAATTTACAGAAGACAATTGATCTTGCTGTACAATTTAAAATAGACTTTATTTTTGTAGGAGGTAGTTTGGTTGTGACGGATACTTTAGACCAAGTAGTCGCTCAAATCAAAAAAGCCTGTTCGATACCAGTTGTGCTTTTCCCAGGATCCCCAGACCAGATCACACCAAAGGCAGACGCCTTATTATACCTTTCTTTGATTTCTGGAAGAAATCCTGAATTATTGATTGGCCAACATGTGATTAGTGCCCCATTTGTGAAGCAAAGTGGCTTGGAAATTATACCAGTAGGTTATATGTTGATCGATGGAGGATCGCCAACCACAGTATCTTATATTTCCAATACCAATCCTATTCCTGCGAATAAAAATGATATTGCAGCTTGTACCGCCATGGCAGGTGAAATGCTTGGCTTAAAAGTGATTTATATGGACGCAGGCAGTGGTGCAAAAAACGCCATCCCTAGCAGCATGATCCAACAGGTTGCAAAGCATGTAAAAGCACCTATCATTGTTGGTGGTGGCATTACAACACCCGAAAAAGCAATTGAAAACTGTAAAGCTGGTGCGGATATTATTGTAATTGGCAATGCCATTGAAAAAGATCCTGCTTTAATTCAAAAAATTGCGGATGCTATTCATAGCCTGAATTAACCCAAATTAGAAACTCATCATTTCTTTGAATTTCACAGTTTGGCGTCTGCTGATTTCGATTTTTTCTCCGCCTTTTAATTCTACTAATAAACCTCCATTGAAGTAAGGTTCAATTTTTTCGATCCAATGTAGATTGATGATATGTTTGCGGTTGGCTCTAAAAAACACACGGTCATCCAGTCTTTCTTCTAATGCATTTAGCGATTTTAAGATGAGTGGTTTGTTAGTTGAGAAATACACTTTTGCGTAATTGCCCACACTTTCAAACAATCTAATTTCAGCTAATTTCACAAACCAGCAACGTTCTCCGTCTTTTACAAAAACCTGGTCTACTTCTGTTAATGGCCCTCTGCTTACACCCAATAAACTTGCTTGTTCTAATGCAATTTCTGATTGTAATTTTTGAATCGCATCGGCTAATCTTTTAGGATCTATTGGTTTTAATAAATAGTCCAAAGCGTTTACCTCAAAAGCTTTCAACGCAAACTCATCATAAGCTGTGGTAAAAATAACACGTGGCGATTTTTCAATTTCAGCCAATAAATCAAAGCCTGTTTTGCCTGGCATTTGTATATCTAAAAAAATAAGATCTGGTCTTGATAAATCAATTTTCTCTACCGCTTCATCCACATTACTTGCTTCATCAATGATAGAAATATCTGGATGTTGTTCCAATAATTTCTTCAACTCATTACGTGCTAGTCTTTCATCGTCAATAATAATTGCTTTGATAGGCATGGTGTACAATTTTTATTATGAGGCAATTGGAATCAATAATTTTGCGGTGACCTGTGTCGGTTGACTTTGATAGATTTCAAATGCAGCGTTGCCGCGATATAGAATATTCAATCTATTTTTTGTGCTTTGTAAACCAAATCCATCACGGCCTACTTCCTGATCTAAAACACCCGTATTTTGAACCATCAATAAATGTTTATTGTCCTCGTAGGTAGAAATAATTTTAATCAAACAATTGCCAGGTTGCTTGCCTAGGCCATGTTTAATCGCATTCTCTACTAAGGTTTGTAGCATCATGGGTGGCATTTGATTGGAGCGTGTATTGTCATCAATCGCATATTCCACAATCAATCTATCTGCAAATCTGATGTATTCCAAGGCTAGGTAATCCTTCACAATATTCAATTCTTTTTCCAAACTCGTGACTTCGGACTGGTCTGCTTGAATACTACTTCTTAAAATATTACTCAACTCTGTGATAGCTTGTCTTGCACGTTGTGGATCCTCGTCTACCAATGCCCTGATACTGTTTAGTGCATTGAAAATAAAATGCGGATTCATTTGAGACTTAATGGTCTTAAGTTGTAATTCCTTAATTAAACTTTCAAGTTTAACTTTTTGAATGGCTTCGGAATTGGTGAACTCAATATAATGCCATAGAATATAAATAGATACCCAAACAAAAATAATAGGTGTGTCAATGACCAAACTAATTAAAAAACGTCTTTCTAAACTTACTTTCCTAGTCGCATCATATAATTTTAAAATTTCGACTGCGTAACTTGTCAAAAAGCTATACACACTTGCAAAGGTCAATAATAAAGCAAGTAATTGTCCCCATTTAAAAGTAGGCATGGGAGGATGTAGTGATAAAGCCAGCAGCGCTTTTCTAAACAAATGCGTGACCATAATGCCTAATAAAACATTGGCAATTAAACGCGGATAAAAAACAGCGCTTAGCTGTTTCTCGAGCATGTAGGAGAAAAAGATAATGGTCAAGCCATAAGTCATCCAACCTCCTATCTGACAGATCCAATAAATTGATTGATGTTTTTTCACCTTTCAAATTTAAACCCTATAACACGATATTGGGTTAATTTATTGGATTAATGGTCAAATTGAAGTTTCATCGGCAATCTCAAATAAGATGCAACTTTTGGCTTAAATTTATGTTATTAACTTACTTTTACAAGACTAAAAACGGAGCATTTTGATTGAGGCAGGACCATTATTGAAGCATATTGATACCCCAGATGACCTAAAAAAGGTTTCTAGGGAGAAATTACACCAGGTATGCGATGAATTACGTCAGTATATTATTGATATCGTGAGTGTGCATGGGGGTCATTTTGCAGCCAGCCTTGGTGTGGTTGAATTAAGCGTTGCATTGCATTATGTGTACAATACCCCTTATGATCAATTGGTTTGGGACGTAGGCCATCAGGCTTATGGTCACAAAATTTTGACTGGTCGCCGTGATGCATTTGTGACCAACAGAAAATACAAGGGATTAAGTGGCTTTCCTAAGCGAAGCGAAAGTCCATACGATACATTTGGCGTGGGGCACTCCTCTACTTCTATTTCGGCTGCACTAGGGATGTCCATGGCGGCAAAATACAAGGGTGAGGACAGGAAATCGGTTGCGATTATTGGAGATGGCTCTATGACGGCAGGTATGGCTTTCGAAGCCATGAACCATGCTGGTGTTGCCGATAGCGATGTATTAATTATTTTGAATGATAACTGTATGAGCATCGACCCAAATGTGGGCGCGCTTAAAGAATATTTAACGGATATTAGTACTTCCCCTACCTATAATAAATTTAGAGACGAGTTATGGGAATTGATGGGCAAATTACCGATTGGAAAAACTTTTACAAGAGAGATGGCATCCAAGGTAGAAGCTGGTTTGAAAGGGATGGTCTCAAAAAGTAGTAATTTATTTGAAGCACTTCAATTAAGGTATTTCGGACCAATTGATGGCCATAATATCACCAACTTAGTGGATACTTTAAGAGATTTAAGAGAGATCCCAGGACCTAAAATATTGCATATTCTAACTGTGAAAGGGAAAGGATATGAACTTGCAGAAAAAGACCAAACCAAATGGCATGCGCCAGGCTTGTTTGATAAATTAACTGGTGAGATTATTAAGAAAAAAATTGAGACACCTCAACCACCAAAATACCAAGACGTATTTGGATTGTCCTTAGTTGAATTAGCAGAAATGAATCCAATGATCATGGGTGTCACACCTGCTATGCCAAGTGGCTCCTCTATGAAATTCATGATGGAAGCGATGCCTGATCGCGCATTTGATGTAGGCATCTGTGAACAACATGCGGTAACATTGAGTGCTGGTCTTGCTACACAAGGCGTAAAAGCTTTTTGTAATATTTATTCTTCCTTCATGCAACGCGCCTATGATCAAGTGATCCATGATGTGGCATTGCAAAAATTACCTGTTATATTTTGTTTAGACCGTGCAGGATTGGTTGGAGAAGATGGACCAACGCACCATGGTTGTTATGATATTGCTTTCTTTAGATGTATTCCTAATTTAATTATTGCTGCACCTATGAATGAGCAAGAATTAAGGAACATGATGTATACTGCTCAATTACCTTCAACTGATTTACCTTTTGTAATTCGTTATCCAAGAGGCGAAGGGGTGATGGTGGATTGGAAGAAGCCTTTCGAACAATTAGCGATTGGACAAGGACGCAGATTAAAAGAAGGTAAGGATGTGGCGATACTTACTTTTGGACATCCAGGCAACAACGCACAAACTGCCATTCGCAATTTAAGACTCGAAGGGATTGATCCTGCACATTATGATATGCGTTTTGTAAAACCACTCGATGAAGCATTATTGCATGAGGTATTCCAAAACTACCCACTTGTTGTGACTGTAGAAGATGCAACAGTTATTGGTGGATTAGGTTCTGCTGTATTGGAATTCATGAATGCACATCATTACCATAGCCAACTGCGCATTTTAGGTATACCTGATACGATTGTGGAACATGGTTCTGTAAAGGAATTACAACAAGAATGTCATTACGACGCCATGGCAATTGCCAATGCAGTAAAAAATCTTTTAGGAAAATCTGTGTTGGTAGAAGGATAATTAATTCAAGCTAGGATCAAAATCACCTTCATCTTCTGGTGCATCTGCAAATGTACTTTGATCAAACTTTGTTTCGTAAGAATCCGTTTGTTCAATGTATCCAGGTTCTAAATCATCCGCTCTGTTTTCATTCCATTCAAGGATAAAATTATTGCGCCCTTCGCCCACCATTAATTTCATGTATTTCTGTTGCGCTAATTCTAATATAGATAAGAACAAGAATAAAGCGTGCACACGGTCTGCACAAATATCAAATACTTTTTCGAAAGCAACTGTCTGCCCCTCTTGCACCAATGTAAGCAAATAAGTACGACTGCCCTCCATGGTATAATTGTATCGAACAACCGTATGAACAGGTCTGTTTTGACGTTCGTGCACACGGGTCATGACTTTCTCAAAAGCTTTCATCAATTTAAACAAAGTCACTGTATGCAACTCTGTTCCTTCTGCGGCTTCTTCTCCAACCAAGGACATCTCTTTTTGAATATTACCACGCTTCAGCATCAACATTCTCATGGCTTCTAAATCCGCCATTTGAACTGCGGCTTCTTTATACTTTTTATATTCTAAAATTTTATCAATTAATTCTTGTCTTGGATCTATTTCATTGCCCAAAGCATCTATCTCTTTTCTTGGCAATAACATCTTAGCCTTGATACGCATTAAGGTAGAAACGAATAAAATAAATTCACTACTTAATTCAATATTAAGCTTGTCTTGTCCATGGATAAAGTCTAAAAAATCCTGAATGATTTTAGTGATCTGGATATTGTAAATGTCCATCTCGTCACGCTCAATAAAGAACAATAATAGGTCAAAAGGACCTTCAAATTGGTCCACTTTAATCGAATAATTAGTATGCTGGCTCATCCTTGCAAAGAAAGTGATATTTATTCATTTTTTAGCCAAAATGAGGCATCTTTGTTCAAAACCAAGAAGGATGCATCAGAAGTGGACCAACTGGCTTGTATTTGCTTTACTATCAATCGTATGGGGCAGCTCCTTTATCTTAATGAAAGAGGGATTGAAGGCTTTTACCCCTTACCAGGTCGCTTCGCTTAGAATGCTTTTTGCAGGACTGGTTTTATTGCCATTTGCGATCAAGGCATTCCGAAAAATACCGAAAGACAAAATGGGCATCGTGATTGTTTCTGGCCTGATTGGTAATTTTATCCCGGCCTATCTTTTTTGCATCGCAGAAACAAGGATCGACAGTGCTTTGGCAGGTATTTTAAATTCCCTGACGCCCTTATTTACCATCCTAGTAGGTGTTGTGTTCTATAAAACACAAACCACCACTATCAAATTCTTAGGCATCTTAATTGGATTTGTTGGATTGACTTTTTTACTCTTGACTGGAAAGGAAATGCATTTTGAAAATCTTTCTTATGCGAGCCTTGTCCTTGTTGCTACTATGATGTATGGCGTCAATGTGCATACAGTTGGAAGAAATTTAAAAGAAATAGGTTCCATTCAAATTGCTTCGGTGGCATTTTCATTTTTGATTCTGCCAAGCGCTGCTGTCTTATTTTTCACAGGTTTTTTTGACTATAATTTTAAGGATCCCATCGTACTACATAGTGTTTTCATGAGTGCCATTTTAGGCATGGTAGGTACGTCTATGGCGTCTATCTTATTTTATTATTTAGTTAAAAAAGCAGGAATCCTTTTTGGATCATTGGTCACCTATGGTATTCCAATAGTGGCTGTGGTATGGGGTTTGATCTATGGAGAATCTTTGGAGCCCATGCAGGTGGTTTGTTTAGGTGTCATTTTATTGGGCGTGTATATTGTGAATAGAGGGAACTTAAATTTCCTTCCCTTCCTAAAACAAAAAAGCCCCCAATCTTAAATTGAGGGCTCAATAAGTCACAAAAAAATAATCGATTAAACGGTCATAATTTCTTTTTCTTTTGCTTCTAAATGTTTTTCAACTAAAGCGATATGCTTATCGGTTAATCCTTGAATAGTATCTTCTGCACCTTTACAGATATCTTCACTCATACCGTCTTTTTGCAATTTCTTCACTTGCTCAATATGGTCTCTTCTGATATTGCGAATAGCTACTTTACTTTGTTCTCCTTCTCCACCCGCCTTTTTTACCATTTCCTTTCTGCGCTCTTCGGTCAATGGCGGCATAAACAATCGAATATTCACGCCATCATTTTGAGGTGTGATCCCAATATTGGCGCCCATGATCGCTCTTTCAATTAAGGGCAACATGTTTTTTTCCCAAGGCTGAATGCTAATCGTCCTAGCATCCAATACTTGCACATTAGCAATCTGACTAATTGGTGTAGGGGTGCCATAATAATCTACGTTGACCCCTTCTAAAATAGAGGGTGAGGCTTTGCCAGCACGAATTTTGGACAATTCTATTTCTAAGTGATTGATGGCTTTTTTCATGCCATTTTCAGCATCTGTACTAATTTTCTTTAATTCCTCTGACATAATTCAATGTTTTCAAAGGCAAAGCTAATAAATCCTTGGTATTCTTCCCTTACCTTTTTTTGTGGCAGTAATTTTTCTATCTTTGTGCGAACGTTAAAATACAATTATGTCAACAGCGGAATTAAAAAGAACAGCCTCTCAAGTAAGAAGGGATATCGTTAGAATGGTGCATGCACAACAAAGTGGTCATCCAGGTGGGTCTTTAGGTTGTACAGATTTTTTAACTGCACTGTATTTTAAAGTTTTAAAGCACGATCCTGCTTTTAATATGGACGGGAAGGGCGAAGATCTTTTCTTTTTATCCAATGGGCATATCTCTCCTGTATTTTATTCTGTATTAGCTAGGTCAGGTTATTTTGATATCAAAGAATTAGCCACATTTAGAATGATCAATTCGCGTTTACAAGGTCATCCTACCACACACGAGCATTTACCAGGCATTCGTATTGCAAGTGGTTCTCTTGGACAAGGCATGAGTGTAGCGATTGGTGCTGCATTATCAAAAAAATACAATAACGACGATCGTATCGTTTATTCTTTACATGGGGATGGTGAATTACAAGAAGGTCAAAACTGGGAAGCCATTATGTTTGCGGCGCATAATAAAGTAGATAATTACATTGCTACGATAGATGTGAACGGTCAACAAATTGACGGACCTTTGAACAAGGTATTGAATTTAGATAGTTTGGAAGATAAATTCAAAGCGTTCCATTGGACCGTATTGCATATGGATGGGCATAATATGGATGAGATTGTAGCGACCTTAGAACAGGCTAAAACATTGACTGGACAAGGTAAGCCGATTGTTATATTGATGAAGACTGTTATGGGCAAGGGTGTTGACTTTATGGAAACCGGCCATGAATGGCATGGAATTGCACCTAACGATGCACAATTAGAAAATGCATTAGGACAATTGGAAATGACTTTAGGAGATTTTTAATACATCAAAGACTTATATAAAAAAAGGGAAGCGATGCTTCCCTTTTTTTTGCTTCATCCATATTATCCTATTTTTTCAAAAATGCGTCCGGCCGCTTTTTTAGCTGGAACCCAGCCCGCCACAATTGCAATCATAACGACTAATCCTATGACCGCTATATAGTCTGTCCAAACTGCTTTAACAGGATAATAATCAATTACAAAACTTACCCCTTGCAATTGAATGAAATGAAATTGTCCTTGTAAAAAAATCAAACATGACGCAATCAAGCCGCCAATCAAAGCGCCTGTCAAAGACATCACTATGGATAAACTCAGAAATATTTTTTGAATCGTACTTGCAGTGGCCCCCATGGCATGCAATACATGAATGTCTTTTTGTTTTTCCAACACCAACATCGTCAAAGCGCCCACTAAATTAAAGGAAGCCACCACCATAATGAGTGCAAG
>CAIZLI010000303.1 GCA_903933765.1 uncultured Bacteroidota bacterium | reverse complement strand
TGTCTGGGGATGCCAAACTAATAGTGATTTGTGAAAAAGCTGGTCGTTGTCTATTCTCTTTTTTGAATGCCATATTTTTTATTCATTTAGTCCCGGTTTTTAGCCGGGACATTATTTAAGAATGCAATGTTGTTAATTCAACCGATGATTAATTATTAATCAAACTTTAAATCCAATCCTAAGCCTCTCAATTCATGTACTAGTACATTGAAAGATTCAGGGATACCCGCTTTAGGAATATTCTCGCCTTTTACAATGGCTTCATATGTCTTAGCACGGCCGATGATATCATCTGATTTAAGTGTCAATAATTCCTGAAGAATATTAGATGCACCATATGCTTCTAATGCCCACACCTCCATCTCTCCAAAACGTTGACCACCAAACTGCGCCTTACCACCCAATGGCTGTTGTGTAATCAAACTGTATGGTCCGATAGAACGAGCGTGCATCTTATCATCCACCATGTGGTGTAACTTGATCATATAGATCACACCCACAGATGTTTTTTGGTCAAATTTCTCTCCAGTTTCACCATCATATAAATAAGTATGTCCGTTATTAGGGATACCTGCTTCATCACATAAATCTTCGATTTGTTGCGTACTCGCACCATCGAAAATTGGAGTTGCAAATTTCACACCTAACTTCTTACCTGTCCAGCCTAAAATGGTTTCATAGATCTGACCTAGGTTCATACGAGAAGGTACACCCAATGGATTCAATACGATGTCCACTGGAGTTCCGTCTTCCATGAACGGCATGTCTTCGGCACGAACAATTTTCGCAACGATACCTTTATTACCGTGACGACCTGCCATCTTATCACCCACTTTCAACTTACGCTTAACAGCTAAGTATACTTTTGCTAATTTCAATACGCCAGCAGGTAATTCATCCCCGATTGAAATATTAAATTTCTCACGTTTGTAACGACCTAATTCTTCATTGTACTTAATGCTATAGTTATGTAACAATGTATTAATTAAATCATCTGTTTTCTTATCACCTGTCCAACCTAATGGGTTTACATTTTGGAAGTCAATAGTAGCTAAATTCTTTGCATTGAATTTACTTCCTTTTGAAATCAATGTTTCCCCAAAATTATTCACAACACCTGGAGTAGCTTGGTCTTTTAAAAGAGTTTGTAATTTTTCAATTAACAATTCTTTTATCATTGAATCATTCTGCTCATGTTGTTTCTCCACTTTATCTAACATCGCTTTCTCACGAACTTTACCACTCTTGTCTTTCTTAGCGCGTTGAAATAATTTTTTATCGATAACAACACCTTCTGTTCCATTAGCCGCTTTTAAAGAAGCATCTTTTGCATCACCAGCTTTGTCACCAAAGATAGCACGCAATAATTTTTCTTCAGGAGTTGGATCTGATTCTCCTTTTGGAGTAATCTTACCAATTAAAATATCTCCTTCTTTCACAGCAGCACCCACGCGGATGATACCATGTTCGTCTAAATCTTTTGTTGCTTCTTCAGAAACGTTTGGAATATCAGAAGTTAATTCTTCTTCTCCTAACTTCGTATCACGTACTTCTAATTCATACTCATCAATATGTATTGATGTGAAAAGATCTTCGCGTACTACTCTTTCACTTATTACGATTGCATCCTCAAAGTTGTAACCTTTCCATGGCATGAATGCTACTTGTAAGTTACGACCCAATGCTACTTCACCGTCTTTAGTTGCATAACCTTCTGTTAAGAATTCTCCTTTTTTCACCTTCTGTCCTTTCTTCACAGCAGGACGTAAGTTGATACAAGTTGATTGGTTCGTTTTAATGAACTTGGTTAATTTATAAATAATTAAATCCTCGTGGAAACTAACTAAACGATCCATTTCGTTTCTGTTGTAACGCACATGAATTTCATTTGCATCAACAAATTCGATAACACCATCACCTTCCGCGTGAATTTGAATACGCGCATCACGTGCAGCTTTACCTTCTAATCCAGTTCCAACAATTGGCACTTCTGGACGAAGTAATGGAACCGCTTGACGTTGCATGTTTGAACCCATCAACGCACGGTTAGCATCATCATGTTCTAAGAAAGGAATTAAGGAAGCACTCAAACCAACAATTTGGTTAGGAGCAACGTCCATATATTCTACTTCCTCTTTATCTAAGATTGGGAAATCGCCAGTGTCACGAGAAGCAACTTTATCTTCAGCAAATTCACCTTTCTCGTTTAGTTTAGTATTCGACTGTGCAATTTTTTTATTCTCTTCTTCTTCAGCACTCAAGTAAGTTAATGACTTAACATTCACTTTACCATTTTCTACTTTACGGTAAGGAGTTTGTATAAAGCCCATGTCGTTGATTTTTGCGTGTACACAAAGTGTAGAAATCAAACCAATGTTTGGTCCTTCTGGAGTTTCAATAGTACATAAACGACCGTAGTGAGAATAGTGAACGTCACGCACCTCGAAACCTGCACGCTCACGACTTAAACCGCCGGGTCCTAATGCGGAGATACGACGCTTGTGCGTGATCTCACTCAATGGATTTGTTTGGTCTAAGAATTGTGATAATTGTGAAGTACCGAAGAACGAATTAATAACAGAAGATAATGTTCTCGCATTGATCAAATCAACTGGAGTAAATACCTCGTTATCACGCACGTTCATACGCTCACGGATAGTACGCGCCATACGCGCTAAACCAACACCAAATTGAGCATATAATTGTTCACCTACTGTACGCACACGACGATTGCTTAAGTGATCGATATCATCAATCTCTGCTTTCGCATTTGTTAATCGTACTAAGTATTTAATGATTTCAATGATATCATTTTTAGTCAACACTTTCTTCTCTTGTGTTAAATCATGCCCTAGTTTTTTGTTGATTTTGTAACGACCAACTTCACCTAAATCATAACGTTTGTCAGAGAAGAATAATTTGTCAATGATACCACGAGCCGTTTCATTATCTGGAGCATCAGCACCACGTAATTGACGGTAAATATGTTGAACCGCTTCTAACTCAGAGTTAGAAGTATCCTTGTTTAATGTATTGTAGATGATTGCATAATCACCACCAACGTCTTCTTTTTGAATGAATACGCTCTTCGCTCCCATTTCGATAATTAATGCAACAGCATCTTCATCTAAAATAGTATCACGCTCCATTACAATTTCATTACGTTCGATACTTACAACCTCACCAGTATCTTCGTCAACGAAATCTTCTACCCATGTTCTTAAAACACGAGCAGCTAATTTGCGACCTATTTGATTTGCTAAAGTTTTCTTATCCGCTTTCACTTCATCAGCCATACCAAATAATTCCAAAATGTCCTTATCGGTTTCAAAACCAATTGAACGTAACAAAGTTGTTACAGGGAATTTTTTCTTACGGTCGATGTAAGCATACATCACGTTGTTAATATCGGTAGCAAATTCCATCCATGCGCCCTTGAAAGGAATCACACGAGCAGAATAAATTTTTGTTCCGTTTGGATGTGTTGATTGACCAAAGAATACACCCGGTGAACGATGCAATTGAGAAACGACTACGCGCTCAGCACCATTAATCACAAATGTACCACGAGGAGTCATGTAAGGAATGTTTCCTAAGAATACATCCTGTACGATTGTTTGGAAATCAACGTGCTCCTCGTCATTACAGCTTAAGCGTAACTTAGCTTTCAAAGGAACAGCATATGTTAATCCACGTTCCATACACTCATCAATAGTGTAGCGTGGGGGATCGATAAAATAATCCAAGAATTCCAATACGAAAATGTTACGTGTATCAGTGATAGGAAAATTTTCCTTGAATACACGGAACAAACCTTCCACATTTCTGCGGTCTGGTGTTGTTTCTAATTGAAAGAATTCTTTGAAAGATTCTAACTGAATGTCAAGTAAGTCCGGTGCTTCGGCGATGTTTTTGATTTTACCAAAGTTGACCCTGTTGTTCAAGATTGTTGTAGACATACGGTATAAACCAGGTTTAATTGCAGTTAAATATTTGGTAGCATTTTGCTTAAGTATTGTTTATCATTCATATAGGCGATAAATCGCACTATAATCCCAACAGACTATACGCCCAAAATAAAGGATTGCAAAGTTAAGGAAAGGAGAGCACTTTTAAAAACAAATTTTGTACCAAAAGCATTGATTTTGAGGATTTTTGGAGAAAAAATGCCAAAATAAGCAATTATGA
>CAIZLI010000302.1 GCA_903933765.1 uncultured Bacteroidota bacterium | reverse complement strand
AATGCGCAAGATCAAAAAGTAAATAAAAATAAACCAGCTTCGATTGCTCTAAAAGCATCTATACTGAATTTCAAGAAAACCCCTCTAACAGAGGGGTTAACTGTTTCTACCCCAGCTGTGGGATTACAATTTATTAAAGGGATTGCACCGCGTTTGGATGCTGTTGTAAACCTGGATCTTAGTTCATTAAAATATCCATATTATGTTTCTTTAAAGCAGCCAAAAGCAACTAGTAATTCAGTTTATGCTGCTTTGGATACACGTGTGCATTTAAAGTTAGGGAATGATAATAAATCAATGCTGCCTTATGCGATATTAGGCCTTGGTGTAGCAAAAGATCCTGAAAATTTTACTGCTTATGCGCCAATGGGGCTTGGTCTACAATTTAAAGCTAAGCAAGGGTCTTTCTTAAATATATTCGGTACTTATAATGCAGAGGCTACAAAGCTGACTAAAATGCATATGAATTATGGGGTTAGTTATTCTTTTCCTTTGAAGTTGAAAGAGAAAAAAGCCATTGCATTACCTACTGCGCCAATTCAAGTAGACCAAGATGATGATGGCGTATCCAATGAAAATGATGACTGTCCAGAAAGAAGTGGATTATTAAAATACAAAGGTTGTCCTGTGCCAGACGATGACGGAGATGGCATCAACGACGAAAATGATAAATGTCCAAATGCAGAGGGTACAGTTCAATACAGAGGCTGTCCAGTGCCAGATACAGACAAGGATGGTATACCAGATGACAAAGATACTTGTCCAACAGAAGCTGGCTTACCAGGTTACAAAGGCTGTGCTATACCAGATACGGATAAAGATGGCATAAATGATGAGCTAGATCAGTGTCCTAACATTGCAGGTGTTGCTGGAAACAATGGCTGTGAAGATCTTCAACCTAAGCTCAATAATATTGCTGCTGCATTGAAATTTGAAATTGGGCAAGTAAATATTGCGAATAAGTTATTACAAAGTTTGGATTCATTGGTGCAAATCATGACACAATATCCTACTACAAGATTAATGATTACTGGCCACACCGATAACACAGGCTCAAGAAAAATCAACGATCCATTGTCTTTATCAAGAGCAAAGAAAGTGCAAGCTTATTTAATTAAAAAAGGCCTTGCAGCAAATAGAACTTCTATTCTTGGTTTGGCAGATACACAACCTATTGCTAGCAATGAAACAATGAAGGGTAGAGCACAAAATAGAAGAGTAGATTTGACTATACAATACTAATTGTGCTTTCGATTTCCCATCAGCAGCCTATATTTAGTTAGGATCAATATCAATGATAATCTGAACAGACTTGTACCTTGGATGCACTGAAATCAGTTGAATAAAATGTAATAACTGTTTTTTTGCAATTGTCAATTGCTTTGGCTGTTTGGTTATTTTAACACATAGCTCCCAAATATATTTATTTCTGATTCTATTGATAATGGGTTGAGCTGGTCCCATCACTGTTTTTTGAATCATTGGATCTAGTGATTTCAAAAAATGATTCGCAGCTTCTTCTGCAATATGGTTTTCTTTATGTTTAAATAGAATACTCATTAATCTACTAAAAGGGGGATAAGCAAAGTGTTTCCTATTATTGATCTCGAACTCATAAAATGCATGGTAGTCGTGGGCATTGACGAATGCTACAATAGGATGATTGGTTTGACTAAGTTGCATAATCACTTTGCCTTGATCATTTTTTCGACCTGCTCTTCCACTTACTTGTTCCATCATTTGAAATGCCCTTTCATTGACCCTATATTGATTGAAATTTAATAAGCTATCACCGTCCACAATGCCCACTAAGTCTACATGTTCAAAGTCGAGTCCTTTTACCACCATTTGCGTTCCTACCAATACATCTATTTCTCTTCTTTCAAATTGCTGAATTAAATGATCATGTTCATTTTTCCCTTTAATATTATCTAAGTCCATTCTTGCAACTCGGATTTGTGGCAAAGCCAAAGCTAATTTTTCCTCAATTTGTTCGGTACCAAAACTCTTTTGTTTGAAACTTTGTTTGCCACAGGCTTCACAGGTCTGCACAACCGGATAAGCAGCTCCACAATAATGGCAGGACAGCATATTTTTTCCTTTATGCAAAGTCAGACTGACATCACATTGTTTGCAATGTGGTATCCAGCCGCAGGTCTCACAAATCATATAAGGCGCGTAACCTCTTTTGTTTTGAAATAAAATGACTTGTTTATTTTTTGCAACAGTGCTTTGTATCGCTTCTAATAATTGCGGCGTTAATATGGCAGATTGTTCGCTTTGTTTTTTTGTATCCACAATGATCATTTGTGGCAATGCACCTTCACTGAACCTTTCTTTCAAATGGTAGTAGCCAAACTTATTTTGCATGGCATTATAATAAGTTTCAATAGATGGCGTAGCAGAACCCAATACTACTTTTGCACCCAACTGATTGGCATAATAAATGGCGGTATCTCTGGCTTGGTATCTTGGAGCTGGGTCTTGTTGTTTATAAGAAGCATCATGCTCTTCGTCAATGATGATTAAAGATAAATTATGATAGGGCAGGAATAAGGCAGACCTAGCCCCTAATACAATTTTAATTTCACCAGACTTAACTTTATTCCAAATTTCAACCCTTTCATTGGGATTGAATTTCGAATGATAAATAGCAATTTTCCCTCCAAAATATTGTTTAAGACGTCGAATCATTTGCGCTGTCAATGCAATTTCAGGTAGCATATACAAAGCCTGTTGATTGGACTGAATGGCCTGTTCTATCAAAGCAGCATAAATTTGGGTCTTTCCACTTCCGGTGATGCCATGTAATAGATTGACCGAATGTGTTTTCATTTGCTCCAAAATGGCATCATAAGCAAGCTGTTGTGCGGAAGATAATTGATGTAAGTGGGTATTGCCCAAACTAAGATCAACCGCTAAGCGATCTATTTTTCTTTTTTCAACTACAAGGATACCTTTGTCAATCAATGCCTTTAATTGTGCATGTGCAGCACCTGATTTTTCTAGTAATGCTTTTTGTTGCACCTGTCCTTCTGTTTTTTGAAGGTGTAAGAAGGAAAGTAATAGGGCCAATTGTTTCGGCGCCCTGGTCCAATCATGCATTAATTGTTCTAATGCAGATTCACTATGATAGTCAGCATGTAAATGCAATAGATTTTCTACTTTAATAGTATACTTGTCATGCATAGTTTCCTCTACCGAACAAATGCCTTTTTGAATGAGTTTATTGATGACTGGATAAACCGATTTTTTATCCAATAGCTTTTGAATTTCAACTAAGCTTAATTGTTTTTTTATTTGCAATGCCTCAGAAATAATATATTCAGTATCACTTAGGTGAAGACCATCAATTGCGGCATCTTCATTTAAAATAAAAACACTTTCACTCGAAATTTTTAAATGGCTTGGCACTGCAGCTTGCATGACTTCGCCTTCCGTACACATATAATAACTTGCCATCCATTCCCATAAATCTAATTGTGCAGGAAATACAATTGGTGCTTCATCCAAAACACCCAATATAGGCTTAGGGTTGAATCCAGCAGGTTTTTCAGTAAGGATTTTTTTAATAATGCCGGCATAACGCTTATTGGAACCCAACATCACTTCTACACGCATACCAATCATTACCCCATCGGCTAATTCAGTGGGGATGGCCCAGGTATAATTTTTAGGAAGGGCTAATGGTATGATGATTTCGGCGTACATATCGGGCTACAAAAATACATTAAGAAGCTGGATACTTGCGATATCTTCTTAAGCCGTCATCCATCATTTGGTGTACTTGTTGCTTCAGGATTTCAAGGTCATCGAGGCTATAATTATCCACATAAACAGTCGGCAAATAGACGACGCGACAAAGTCCTGGGCTAAGGCTAAAAATGCTGCTAAAATGCATTCTGTCAACAGAATCAACCATTAAAACGGGTTGTATTTGCACCTGCATTTCAATCGCTAATTTAAATGCGCCATTGTAAAAATCCTTTAATGGTTT
>CAIZLI010000301.1 GCA_903933765.1 uncultured Bacteroidota bacterium | reverse complement strand
CGGTCATCGTGTCAATAATCAAGCCTTCTTTTTCGGGAAATTCATTCACAAGCTCCACCACATCACTGATGTTTTGCTCGTCTAAAAATTCCTTTAAAAGCGGCATGTCTTCTTTAGATAGTATCTCTAAAAAAACTTCTGATAATATGATATTGTCTTCTAATTCTGCTGACATGGCTGCAATTTACGAAAATCATACTAGGATATGTTAACTTTATGTGATGATATTGCCAATTTTATACATTATGGAGACGGCACAGCGAGGTCGAGGGGTTTTTACCACCGAAGCGATTCCTGCTGGAACAACCATTGAAATAGCACCAGTCATTGTTTTAAATCAAGCAGAGCGTGCCATCGTGGACACGACTTTATTACATGATTATATTTTTGAGTGGGGGCTTGATGAAAAACAAGCAGCGGTGGCTTTGGGCTATGCATCTATGTACAATCATAGTGTGGATGCCAATTGTACCTATGACATGGATTTTGAACAGAAGACGATTCAAATACAAACAAAGAAAGCGATTGCAGTTGATGAAGAATTATGTATTAATTACAATGGGGATGGCATTACAGATAAGCCAGTATGGTTTGATGCAAAATAATGCGCATCATTAGAATACGCATCATTATAACGCTCCTATTTTTACTTTAACTGATAGACCCTTACATAATCTATCTCCATTTTTGCTGGGAGGACTGCATCGTTGATGCCCTTAGCGCCACCCCAATTTCCGCCGAATGCAATATTTAATAATAAATGCATCGGTCCATCAAAAGGCCAAGCTGCTTTGCCTGTGCCATTGTTTTTATAAGTATAATAAGCTTGATTGTCTAATAAAATAGTCACACTGTCTTTATTCCAAATCACTGAGTAGTCATGAAACTGGGTGTCAAAATCTTTCACTTCGATGGTGTCTGTTTTTTGATTGCCAATAATATGATTGAAGCTTTTTGTATGCGTGGTGGCATGGATAAATCCTGGGTTAAATCCAACATGTTCCATGATATCAATTTCGCCATCATCTGGCCATTTAAGTGGGGTAGTAGATCCTAGCATCCATATAGCGGGCCAAGTGCCCAGTCCTTTTGGTAATTTTGCACGAACATCTATTCTCCCATAAATCCAATCCCCTTTGCCTTTAGTCACCAACCTTGCAGAACTATATTTTCGATCCTCCATTTTTTGTTGCTTCAATTCAATTGTAAGTAAACCATTTTGCACGCGTGCATTCCCAAGCGAATCTTTGGTATAATATTGTAATTCGTTATTGCCCCAGCCCCATCCACCCACATCATAATTCCATTTTGTAGGATCAGGTAAGCCTTCGTAATTAAATTCATCGGACCAAACCAATTGCATTTTTCCAACTTGATTGTTTTTTTGAATGGCTTGACTTTCTGCGTTTAAACCAATCAAGCACAATAAAAGGGTCAAAACTGTTGAAGATATTTGCATAAAAAGGTTGTTCTTGTTAAAATGCTGGCATTGCCTAGTCTAAATTAGGTATTTTCTATTGTTTTAGTTGGGGATTTTATAAAAGGGCCGTAAATTTGCGGCATGTTATTCAATAACCATATCCATCATTTTCATCTGCTATCTAATAGGTAAGCTGTAAATGTTGGTATGTATCAATATTAAACAAAGGGCTTACTTCATAGTAAGCCCTTTTAATTTTTATAAATAGTATATGCGATTAAAATTAGCGATTCAAAAATCAGGAAGATTAAATCAAGATTCCATGCAACTTTTAAAAGAGTGCGGCATTGACATTAGCAATGGCGTGAATCAATTAAAAGCAGACGCGAGTAATTTCCCAATTGAAGTTTTCTTTTTAAGAGACGACGATATTCCTCAGTATGTCCAAGATGGCGTAGCAGATATTGGTTTTGTTGGTGAAAATGTGGTGTATGAAAAAGCAAAAAAAGTAGAAGTGGCTTATGCACTTGGATTTGGTAAATGCAGATTGAGTTTTGCCATTCAGAAAGGAGAGGAATTTACTGGTCCTCAATTTTTAGCCGGTAAGAAAATCGCAACAAGTTATCCAGTTTTAGTGCAACAATATTTAGACCAACATCAAATAAAAGCAGAAATTCACGAGATCAGTGGAAGTGTGGAAATTGCACCTGGCATTGGGCTTGCCGATGTGGTCTGCGATTTAGTGAGTAGTGGATCTACCTTATTTATGAATGGTTTGAAGGAAGCAGCAACGATATTAAACTCACAGGCGGTTTTAGTTAAACGAAACAACCTTCCAGCCGAATTGGTCCCTATCTTGGAGCGTTTATTATTTCGTATGGAGTCCGTTAAGAAAGCAAAAAAGCATAAATATGTTTTAATGAATGCGCCCAATGCACAACTAGATAAAATTATTGCTGTACTACCCGGCATGAAAAGCCCAACCATTGTGCCATTGGCTACGGAGGGATGGAGTAGTGTGCATACGGTGATTGAAGAAGCAGATTTTTGGAATTTAATTGAACAATTAAAAGCGCTAGGTGCCGAAGGTATTTTGGTCGTGCCTATCGAAAAAATGATTTTATAAGATGCAAGTATTTGAAGAACCAAATAAGCAGGACTGGGAGGCATTGTTGAAACGCCCAAGTTTCGATGCGGCGGAATTGTTGCCCAAAGTGCAATCGATTTTAGATTCCGTTGCTTCGGAAGGGGATGCAGCACTATTTAGATTGAGTGAAACATTTGATCAAGTGCAATTAAAAACAATTGCGATCGATCCTGCAATGATACAAGCTGCAGAAGCACTTGTTGCGCCTGCACTAAAAACTGCGATCCAATCTGCAAAAGTAAATATTGAAATTTTCCATCAAGCACAAATCAAGAAAGAAGAAAAAATAGAGACCATGCCTGGGGTATGGTGCTGGAGAAAAGCTGTGGGGATCGAAAAAGTGGGCATCTATATTCCTGGAGGGACAGCACCTTTATTTTCGACTGTGTTGATGTTAGGTGTTCCAGCAAAGTTAGCAGGATGTAAAGAAGTGATTTTATGCACGCCCCCAAGAAAAGATGGCACAGTTGATCCAGCCATTTTGTATGCAGCGGGTCTTGTGGGCATTGAACAAATTTATACCATTGGAGGCGCGCAAGCCATTGCAGCAATGGCATACGGCACAGCAACGGTACCTAAAGTATTTAAAATATTTGGTCCAGGCAATCAATATGTCACAGCAGCGAAACAATTGATCCAACAACAAGGGGTAGCCATTGATATGCCTGCAGGACCAAGTGAAGTTTGTGTGTATGCGGACGAAACAGCAGTACCTGCTTTTGTAGCAGCAGATTTATTATCACAAGCAGAACATGGAGCAGACAGTCAAGTATTATTGATCGCAAGTAATAACAATATTGTAGAACAAGTGCAATTAGAATTAGCACAACAATTAGCAGAATTGCCAAGAGCAGATTTTGCAACCAAAGCATTGGGTCATTCAAAAGCGATTGTAATTGCATTAAGAGAAGACGCCATTCAGTTGATCAACGCTTATGCACCAGAGCACCTTATTTTATCGGTGGACAATGCTTTAGTGGTTGCTGAAAAAATCATCAATGCTGGATCGGTATTTATTGGTAATTATTCACCCGAATCTGTGGGGGATTATGCAAGCGGCACCAATCACACTTTACCTACCAATGGCTATGCAAAAGCTTATAGT
>CAIZLI010000300.1 GCA_903933765.1 uncultured Bacteroidota bacterium | reverse complement strand
CATATCAATACTTTTTTACGACCATATTTTTCTGTTGGTGCACCCGCAAATACTGAGCCTATAACGGTTCCCCACAATGCCATAGACATAATAAAAAATCCATGAAACAGCGGTGTGGTTTGCCAAAGTGCTTGAATAGGTTTATCTGCTCCGGAGATCACCACCATATCAAAGCCAAAAATAAATCCAGCTAAGGCAGCTACTATGGTTGATTGAAATAATTTTCCTTTGTTCATAATTAGATATTGATTTGTAAAATCGAAATTATTTTTTAAAAGCTTTTAAAGAAACTATAAATCGTCCTTATAATAAAGCTGCTGCTTTAATCAAGTCTTCGGGCGTGTCTATTTCTACACCCATATAATTAGTGACAGCCATTTTGATGGATACGCCATTTTCTAGGTAACGTAAACACTCTATTTTTTCTGCAGCTTCTAAGGGTGACATTGGCCAGTTCGTAAAATCAATTAAAGCTTGTTTTTTAAATGCATACACACCTACATGTTCATAATAGGTAATTGGAATTTCAGTGGACCTTGGATAAGGAACGACACTGCGCGAAAAAAACAAGGCATTCCAATTTTTATCGACTGCTACTTTTACATAGTTAGGGTCTTCTATAGATGCCTGATTGGTCAATACTTGCATTAATGAAGCAACCTGTACGTTTGCATCCTTAAAACAAGCAAGCACTTTCTCTAATGGTTCACGTTTAACAAAAGGTTCATCACCCTGTACGTTGACTACGATATCAATCTCTAAATTTTCTATAGCTTCTGCAATTCTATCCGATCCGCTTTCGTGTGCCTTTTTACTCATAATGGCTTTGCCGCCATTTGAAACGATCTCATTAAAAATGATTTCGCTGTCGGTCACCACATACACTTCATCAAACAAGCCTGTTGCCTTTGTGTTGTCATAAGTATGCCTAATCACAGACTTGTCACCAAGCATTTGCATCAGCTTTGCTGGAAACCTTGTAGCTGCGTAACGCGCTGGTATAAATGCGCCAACTTTATTCATGGATAAATCTAATTTATACGAATTTGAAAAGGGATCAATTAATAATCTGATTTAATGCTTTTATCAAAAGGCACTCTTAATTGATAAGCGATGTCTGCATGTTTTGAATTGTCTACTACATCTAAGCCGTATACAATCTGATCCATGGGTGTATCATTATAAGTTCCTAAAATACGATCCCAGAAGGAAAAAATATTGCCATAGTTGCTATCCGTTTGAGGACGGGTAATATGGTGGTGTACTCTATGCATATTTGGAGATACGATAATGTACCCAAACGTTTTATCAAACCATTTTGGAATACGAATATTTGCATGATTGAACTGCGTAAGTACCACACTTAAACTTTGATACAACATCACCATCCAGATGGGCGTACCCAAAATAAAAACTGCAAGAATAGCAAAAACAGCCCTCACCACTGACTCTCCTGGGTGATGTCTATTTCCTGTAGTAGTATCCACCATCGTATCTGCATGGTGCACCATATGAAACTTCCATAAAAATTTGACTTTATGTTCAATCATGTGTACCAAATAAGCTCCTATAAAATCTAATAGTAAAAGACCTGCAATCGCTTCAACCCAAGGGTTCAATTGAATGAGCTGCAGTAATCCAAAATGTTGTTGCACCGTCCAGTCGCTCGCCTTTACCATAATGAGTGCAAATCCAAAATTGATGACAATGGTGGTAAAAGTAAAAAAGAAATTAAGCCCCGCATGTTTCAACTTATTGTACTTAAAATTAAAAAGAGGTACTGCAAATTCTACCAGCCAAAAAGATGTAATACCACCAGCCAATAACAATGCTCGATGCAAACTTGGAATGGTTTCAAAATAGGTTTTTATCGCCTCTAACATAGCAATTTGTTTTATGCATAAATGTAAATAAAAAACCCGATGTTCTGCTGTCAGATACACCGGGTCTTCTTAAGTCTTGTTAAAGACTTCGTATAGGATAGGGATTAACTATTTAACATTAATGGCATCACCAACATCAACAAGTCTTCTCCTGGTGCTTGTTCTGAAGGTTTGATTAGACCTGCCTTACTTGGCGTAGACAATTCAATAAAGACCTCGTCCGTATCTGCTGCATTCAACATCTCGATCAAAAACTTCGCGTTGAAAGCTATTTGGATATCTTCTCCTTGGTATTCACAACTCATACGCTCATTCCCCTCAAAACTAAAATCAATATCCTGCGCAGCCATCTGTAATTCACTTCCTGTAATATTTAAAGCCACCTGATTGGTACTTTTATTACTAAATACATTCACGCGGCGTAATGCATTTTGAAAATCGTGCTTATTCACTGTTAAACGAT
>CAIZLI010000299.1 GCA_903933765.1 uncultured Bacteroidota bacterium | reverse complement strand
GAACCATTGTCTATTTTGATCCCATTGTTCAAATGCTTTTGCAACTGCAGATAGGAAACTTGAACCCATAGCACCATCTACAATTCTATGATCATAGCTCATTGATAAGTACATCATATGACGAACTAATATAGCATCTCCAGAAGGTGTTTCAATCACCACTGGACGTTTTTTAATAGCACCTAATGCTAGAATAGCTACTTGTGGTTGTGGAATAATTGGTGTGCCCATAATGGATCCAAATGTACCAACATTGGTTACAGTAAATGTCCCACCTTGTGTGTCCTGAGGCTTTAATTGATTGTTTCTAGCAGCATTTGCTAAATTATTTACAGCCTTACTTAAGCCAACAATACTCAATTGATTCGCGCCTTTAATGACTGGTACAATTAAATTACCTGATGGTAGGGCAGTGGCCATGCCTATATTAATGTCTTTCTTTAAAATAATATTGTCACCTTGTAAACTACAATTGATATAAGGGAATTGTTCCAACACTTTTGCAATACACTCCATGAACATTGGAGTAAAAGTCAATTTAGTACCTTCTCTTTTTTCAAAAAGTTGTTTTACTTTTTCTCTCCATACAACCATATTGGTCACATCTGCTTCCACAAATGATGTCACATGCGGACTTGTTTGTACACTTTCAACCATATGCTTTGCAATGAGCTTACGCATACGATCCATTTCAATAATTTCTGTATTGCCTGTAATGATTACCTCGTCTGGACTTGCAAATTTGCCAGCACCATTTGCTCTATTAAATCCATGATCTGCAGGTGGGAAAGTATTTGAACTTGAAGTTGGGTTAGGTGCTGATGCACTATTCAAATTTTCAGTAATAGATGATTTAACATTGCTTATTGGTGCTTGAATATGTCCAGCTTTTTTCTGTGCAATATATTGAAGGATATCTTTTTTAGAAACACGGCCTTGACTTCCTGTGCCTGGTATTTGTTGTAGTTCATTTAAACTTACACCTTCATTTTGTGCGATATTCAAAACCAGTGGAGAAAAGAATCGAGCTTCATTTGAATTTTCTTGTTGCATTTCAACATTCGTAGCAGCAGGTGTGAAAGGCACTTCTTCTGCAATCATCTCCACAGGTAAAGATTCTTTTACGATAGTTGGTGCTATAATTGTCTCCACTTTTGGGGTGGATTCAATACTACCACTTGTTTGTATTCTAGCAATAACAGTTCCAATAGGTACAACTGCATTGACTTCAAATAAGATTTCTATAATGGTACCTGCAGTCGTTGAAGGTATTTCGCTATCTACCTTATCTGTAGCAATATCAAGTAAAGTTTCATCCAATTGAATGGTATCTCCTACAGCTTTATGCCATTTTAAAATGGTTGCTTCCATGATACTTTCACCCAATTTTGGCAAAATCAAGTCAACTACAGACATAGGGAATAATTTTAGCAAAAATAAGACTAAATCTTATTGATTATGAGTAACCTAAGTAAATTTATAGCTTGATTGGCAGTTACTTCTATATTCTTTTGACGATCAAATCGAAGGTAAAAGACTTTAGAAACCACTTTTTCTTTATTGGCAACCCCAATCCAAACCATTCCAAGTGGTTTTTCGTCAGTTTGACCAGATGGGCCCATGATACCACTGACTGAAATACCGAAATCAGTGTTCATTTTTGACCTAATTGCCAGGGCCATTTGTTCTACTGCTTCCTTGCTAACAGCACCAACCGTTTTTAAGATACTGGTTGGGACGTCTAAAAACTCGGTTTTGATACGATTGTCATAACTAACAATACTTCCAGTAAAAAAGGTGGAGGAACCAGCATGTTTGGATAATAGGTGTCCAATATAGCCTCCTGTACAACTTTCAGCGGTCGAAACGGTGTGGTTTTGCGCTTTCAAAAGACGTCCAACCACTACTTCTATCGTTTCATCTTTATCTGTAACAAGGTGCTCTTTTACTTGCTCTTTTAATAATTCAAAAAGGGTATCTAATTGACTATTCAAACTAGCAGCATCATCACTTTTACCTGTTAATCTTAATCTAACCATACCATAGGAGGGTAGGTAGGCTAATTTGATATTTTCGGGAAGATTTGTTTCAAATGCTTGGATAGATTCAGCTAAGAAGGACTCCCCAACACCAGCTGTAAGCAATGTCCTATGTGCTATTACGCCTAATTTAAGTCTTTCAAGTATAATGGGTAAAACCTTTTCGTTTGTTAACCACTGCATTTCATGAGGCACACCTGGTAATGAAAAAATTAGACTGTTATTTTTTGTAAAAAGCATACCTGGTGCAGTGCCTGTTTGATTGAATAAAACCTCGCAAACATCTGGTACTTCTGCTTGTTTACGATTTCGTTCAATCATTGGTCGCTTGAGAACCTGCTCAAAAATATAAGTGATATGGTCTAAAGTAGGTTGGTCTAGTACCATTTTACCTCCAAAATAACGGCTCAATAAAGGCTTGGTGATATCGTCCGCAGTTGGGCCTAATCCTCCTGTAATAATTACAATCTCACATTTTTCAATGGCCGTATCCAAAGCATTGGTGATAGATTGGGCCTCGTCTCCAACTGCAATTCTTTGATGCACTTGCACACCAATTGAATTTAACTTTTGAGCGATATAGGCACTATTGGTATCAATCACTTGACCGATTAATAATTCGTCTCCAATAGTGATAATAGTAGCCTGAATTTGATCCATCATATAAATGCTTCAATTTGGTTGCAAAGTAAACCCAAAAAAGGCGGTTTAACTAAAATAGACGCTTAGTTTTTCCTTCATATGAGCAGGCATTTCGATTTTATGATTCATTGAGGCATCCATGAAATAAAGTTTAACCTGTCCAACAGTTAAAAGCTTTCCAGCTTCATTGTATACTTCTTGGTCAAAGATAATTTTATGGTCGGTTGGTAAGGTCTTAATCTGACTTTTAATGGTAATTAAATCATCGTATTTAGCTGGTCTTAAATACTTAATGTTAAGCTCTACAACAGGAAGAATGATGCCCATATCTTCGATATCCTTGTAGGATACACCAAGATGTCGAATCGCCTCTACACGACCTATTTCAAAATACATGGCATAATTCCCATAATACACCACATCCATTCTATCGGTTTCAGCATACCTAACCCTTACAGTTGTCGAATGTTCATACATATTTATTGCATTTGTTGACAAATTTAAGGATTGTATCTGTTTTTCCACAATAAGCTTATTTAACGAAGCGTTTTATAATCAAAGTGTATTTTTATAATACTATCCTACTAAACAATGGCTCCTATGTTAAAACACATCAAAAAAGCAAGTCCTATTCTGTTGCTTTTAAACTTTACCTTGCTTTTCACTGCGCCTGTATCAAGTCAATTAATGCATTTTGAGGCACCACTTAGTCAATTATATCAAAATGGATTAAAATCCCTTCAGCAAGGGGATAGTTTAGCTGCCTATCAAACCATACAATCAGCTCATTTTTTTGAGCCAAATGCTTTTGATATTGCTTTTCATTACCATTTATTATCAGTGGCTTTAGATAAAGCATATGCTGTTCAGGAAGCAGAAAATTGGTTAACAACCAATTCAAATAAGATCTATCATTCTAGACTGAATTTTGAATTGGCAAAATACTTTTTTAGGAAACAACAAGTAGATGCATCCATTCAAGCCTATCAAAAAATAAGTATAGATGACCTTGAAAACAAGGAACTGGCTTTAATGCAGTTTCAATTGGGTTATTTGTATTTCAAAAAAGGGGACTGGGATCAATCTACAAGTTATTTAATGAGTATAAGACAAGTGCAAACAAGCCCGTTTTATACCGATGCAAACTATTATGCAGGCTTTGTTTCATTACAACAAAAGGATTTCAAATTGGCATTAAGTTGTTTTAAAATTGCAGAACAAAATAAAGCTTACAGCACATTAACCCCATTTTATATAAGTCAATTGTATTATTTCTTAGGGGATGTAGATGCAGCAATTAAAAATACTGAACAAGCCTTACTAAAAAGTGGACAATATTACACCAACCAATTAGCTCAATTAATGGGACACTTATTGTTTGAACAAAAACAATATGAAAAAGCATTGCCTTATTTAGCAAATTATGTGAAGTCTCAAAAACAAGTAGAATCCCAAGATTTATACCAATTGTCTTTTTGTTATTTTCAAGCACAGCAATGGAATGATGCGATACAAGGGTTTAAACAATTAGCCAATGTAGAGGATTCATTAGGTCAAAATAGTATGTATTTATTGGCCACTTCTTATTTAAAAACAAATAATAAGTTAGGTGCTAAAAATGCATTTTTTCTTTGTGCTACTAAAAGTCAGAATTTAGCTCAGAAAGAAATTGCATTATTTAATTATGCTAAATTGTCGATTGAATTAAAAGAATATAGTGTTGCCCTACAATCGGTAGAAAAATTTATTCAAACCTATCCTAATAGTGTATATAATAATGAAGCTAAGCGTTTATATGTAACCGCCCTGGCATATAGTAATGATTTTAATAAGGCCTATGAAGCCTATCAAAAAATGGATACATTGGATGAGGCACTTTTGAAATTATACCCAAATATTTTATTTGGTAAGGCTGCACTTTTGATCAATGATGGTCAAAATGAAAAAGCATATGAGCTATTTACTCAAGTTAAAAATTTACCATATAATAAGAATGTTTTAGCACAAACCTATTTTTGGATTGGAGAGTTATCATATAAAATGGGTAGAATAGATGAGGCAATAGAACATTTAGAAAAATATATTTTAGACCCAATTGAGATTGGTGAAATCACAAAAAAACATGCTAATTATACATTAGGATACTGTCATTTAAAAAATAATAACTACACAAAAGCACTTCAATTATTTACGATTGCTGCAGATTTTAATCCATATACCGAATCTTCTGCGTATCAGAAAGATGCATTAGTACGTTTGTCGGATTGTCAATTTATGACAAAACAATACAAGCAAGCATTGAAATCTTACCAAAAAATCATTGATTTAGGTTGGAATTTGGAAGATTATGCCACTTTACAAAAAGCGATTATCTATGGCGCACTTGGTTTAAATAAAGAAAAGCTAAAAATATTGAATAGCTATGATACTGAATTTAGCCAGTCTAAGTATTTAAGTGATGCTAGAATGGAATTAGCTGATACCTATACAAGCAAGGAACAATTTCAAGAAGCAATTACGCCATTGTCAAAAGTTATATTAGACAATAAGGCTACAGAATTTTATCCAATGGCCTATTATAAATTAGGTATTGTGTATTTTAATTTAAATAAGAATCAAGAAGCCTTGCAAAATTTTAAATCATTGTACAGTGCTTATCCAAATTCAGCCGAAAGTGAAAATGCATTGGAATACATCAGAAATATTTTTGTAGAAGAACAACAACCAGAAGCCTATGTTCAATTTATGAATGATTTTGGAAAACCATTGTCATTCAATGAACAAGATTCATTGATGTATCGAGCTGCAATCATCCAATATGAAGACAAAAAGTATAGTAATGCAACAAATGGTTTTAGAAAATACTTAGAAGGTTACCCTGAGGGTAAGTATCAAATGAACGCAATGAATTACTTAGCGGAAATGGCCTATTCTCTAGATCAATATGATACAGCTGCAGTTTATTTTGGAAAAATAGCAAATAAAGCACCCAATCAATTCTCGGAAAGAGCAGCCATCACAGCAGCTAGATTGTATTATTTTAATTTAAAAGATTATGTTGGTGCAGAACAATACTTTAAAATAGTTTTACAATATGCAACACAACAAGAGCAAAAAAATGAAGCAATCAAAGGACTATTAAGATGTCAATACAAGGCCGAAAATTGGATAGAAGCCTCCAAGACAGCAGTACTTATATTGGCTGATAAAAATAGTGCTACAGATGATGTGTTGATGGCAAATATGGCTTTGTACCATCAAACAATTGTTCAAAAAGATACCATAAGCGCATTACAAATACTAAATACAGTATTAAAATCGAATAGTTCGATGTACACTGCCGAGGCGCACTACTTAACTGCATATATCTATTTCAATCAACAAAAATACAATATTGCAGAAAAGACCGCTTTTGATGTCATTAAAAAACAAGCTTCTTATGAATTCTGGGTGACTAAAACATACATTTTATTAGGGGATATCTACTTAGCACAAAATGACAGTTTTAATGCAATTGCAACCTATAAAAGTATAGCTGAAAATGCAACCATACCAGCTTTACAACAAATTGCTTCAGATAAACTGAATGCAATCACTGAAACCATTAAAGCTCAATAACACAAGATTATGAAATCAATGATAAGATACGGACTATTAGCAATTGCATTAATTTGTTTTAGCAATATGGGTATTGCTCAGAAAAAGAACAAAAAGAAAGCAAAAACCACAATTAGCGCAAAAAAGAAAAAGAAGTCTACTAAAAAAACAACCACGAGAAAGAAGCAATCAATTAAAAAAAGACCTAGTGTTGCGATCTATAAAGTTGTTGATACAATTAGCCCATTGAGGCCTATCACAAGTTTACCATTTAAAAATTATACAATTGACAGTATCCCAGAAAAAGTAGTTACAATTGTTTCTGCATTCAAGCCTCAATTAAAAAATGTGGCTAAAATTGGATTTTTGAATGCAACAGCAGTAGTGGATACCAATTCAGTTCAATTATCTTATCAGGTTCCAAGCCAGAATTTAAGTTTTCAATACCAACCAATTGCCTTGGTACCTAGGGCCATTAAAATTGATTCATTAAATGCTATAAAACAATCCGCCAATATTAAAATTGGTATGGGTAATTATTTTAATCAATTCATTCAATTAGAAGGTGCTCTGGTAGATCAAAAAGCACAGCAGCATCATGTAAGTATTCTGAATGAATCCATTGCAGGTCCGCATCCTATTCAAAAATGGAATTCGATTGGGCTTAATTATAATGGTAGTTATTCAATGAATAAAAACAAGGTTTTAAATACACAAGTTTATTTCAATCAATCCAATAGATATCGTTATGGATTAGTGCCTGATTCAACCATTTTACCTCTAAAAAATTTCGAACAAAAATTGACAGTCATTGGAGCAAATTTTTCACTTATAAATAATCAAGTGGCATCTGATGAATTCAATTACGCACCTATTTTAAAATTCAATCATAGTAATTTAATCAACCAAGCAAATAACCTAGTGATAGACTTATACAGCCCAATATTGTATAGTCTAAAAAATAGTATAAAATTGCATGCTGATTTTAATTTTAGTTATAATCAATATAACCAAGTAAACAGGAATTCTATTAATAATACCATCTTTCAATTTGATCCATCCCTTGAGTTAAATAAAACTCAATATCGATTGAATATCGGGGTAAGGCCAACTATTGCAAATGGGGATTTTGCATTGTACCCTAAAATTGAATTGACTAAAAAATTAAAAGATACCAATTATATCTTAGACGCTGGTTGGAACACAAGTGTAAACAATAATCAACTAATGCAATTGATTGGTCAAAATCATTGGATCTCCGCTCCAAGTAGTATGCCAATTAGTTCAAAAGAAAATAAATATTTGAACGTACAAGTGACAGTGAGCAAACGATTAAATTATGGTTTCAATATGGCTTTAAATGATTATCGTGAACTACCTTTTTTCAATCAAACTAAACAAATGAATAACCCCATTCAAGAAGGTTTGAAATTTGATGTATTATTTGAAAAAAGAGCGATAGCCATTGAATTGGTTGGTAATTTAAGGTATCAATTTAGCGACAAAATATTATGGAAAAATAACTTTAAGTATATTCAATTTAATTTGATCCGTGAAAATACACAAGCCTGGGGGATTCTGCCTTTTGAATTCAACTCTCAATTGAATTGGGTATTCAATAAAAAACTACTATTGGATGCTGCAGGACAATTTTGGACTGGATCTAAAACCAGTGCTGGATTGGGAAATGCTTACCAATTAAACAATACCTTTGTGCTTAATGCAGGAATGCAGTATACCATTTCAGATCAATGGACTTTCTGGGGTAAAGGGGAGAATTTATTAGACCAACAATACCAACGTTGGGCAAATTATCCATCTCTAGGAATACAAATACTTGCTGGAATACAATATAAATTTAGAAAATAATGATGCTTACTATTTTAGAAAAATATTTTTTGGAGCATGGACAATTGGTTTTACCAGGTATTGGACATTTAAGACTGAATCAGATTGATGCCGTTCATTTAAATGGACAATTCCAACCACCAGTACATCAAATTGTATTTGATGCGATTATTGAACCATCCACTAAACCAAATAAGTTATTTTATATTTATTTGTCAGAACATTTAGATTGTACCATTGAACAAGCCATCATTGATTATGCAGCATTTTTTACGAATCAATTAGCTGTATCTAATATAGTTGATTTAGGCAATTTAGGTCATTTGAACATTCAAAATGAAACCTATACTTTCGAATCTAATTATAATAGTGCTCATTATTTCCAACCCGTTCAATTAGAGAAAGTACAAATAGAAGACCAAACCGAAAATAATTTCAATACTTCCTCAAAGCAATGGTGGATCTTGCCGCTGATTATTGCCACAATCGCTATTGTAGCAATCCTTTTAAAATAAAAAGTATGAACTGTCCAGTTTGCAATGATACCAATCCACAAATCGCATTAGAAAGTCAAGACTTTTCACTAACGCAAACCTCCTTTACAATTTTGCATTGTACCCATTGCAGTGTAAGATTTACTTCACCTTTACCTAATCAAGATGAAATAGGGCAGTATTATCAATTCGAAGCATACATATCTCATACAGACGTAAAAGAGGGATGGATGAATCGATTATATCATTTTGTGCGTGCAAGAACCTTGACTCAAAAAACCAATTGGATTCAATCACTCTTTACAGGACATAAGGGGCATTTATTAGATATTGGAGCTGGTACAGGCGCTTTTGTGCATGCAATGCAGCAGAAATCCTGGAAAGTCACTGGATTAGAACCAGACAAAGCAACGAGAGAGAGGGCTTTAGAAATTTATAAATTACATTTAAAATCAACTGATACCATATTTGAACTACCTGAAAATGAGTACGAAATCATTACAATGTGGCATGTTTTAGAACATGTGCACGAACTAAAACCCTATTTAAACCAATGTTTTAAAAGTTTAAAACAAAATGGTAGATGCATCATTGCGGTGCCCAACTATACTAGTTTTGATGCTACTTATTATAAAAAATATTGGGCAGCTTATGATTTGCCTAGACATTTATACCATTTTTCTCCAAAATCAATGAGCATCCTATTGAATGAAATTGGTTTTGAAATAGTTTCTTTAAAACCAATGTGGTATGATAGTTTCTATGTTAGCTTATTAAGTGAGCAATACAAACAGTCTGGGAAATTAGGCACGCTATTAGCTGGATTTATAGGTTTAATTTCTAATTTATTAGCCATTAGGGATGTTTCAAAAGGAAGTAGTATCATCTATGAGGTTAAAAAGAAAACCAATCCAATTAATAATTAGTGCTTTTGAGCTAGTAAACTTATTAGCGTAATTAGTTCAATTTTACTTCAACAATCACTGGCCAACATTTCCCCGTTAAAAAATAAGTATTGGTGGATTTTTTATAAGCAATTCCATTTAGTACAAACCCTGCATCAATCGTTAAAGGGTTATAATTCACTTTAGCTTGTGCAAGTAAATTGCTACAATCTATTTTATTCGTAATTCTACCAGTATTTGGATCAATGACAACGATATCGTTTTGTCCATATATATTAGCAAAGATCTTACCATCCACATATTCCAATTCATTGAGCATACTTTGGTAGCCATACTCATTGTATACACCTAAGGTTTTTTGGATAGAAAAGTCGGTAGGATTTACAAAATATAGATTACTACTTCCGGTAGAGACAATTAAGGATGTATCATTATGTGTCAATCCCCAGCCTTCATAAGGCCAATTGAGTGTATTGATTTTTTTGAAAGTGGTTGCATCATATACAAAAACCGCATGCTCTTCCCAGGTTAGCTGATAAATCTTACCATCAAATACTGTAATTCCTTCACCAAAATAGGGGAGCTCTAGGTTTATCTTTTTGCCAAATGGTTTTAATTGATCATCCATTTGATATAACACACTTTTTCCTCTTAATCCAGTGCCTTCAATCAATCTATTATTATACCATAACAACCCTTGGGTATAGGCTGAGGTATCATGTGGGTATACTTTTTGTATTGCGTAATTTAAAGCTATTGGGGCGGCAATAGCAGTATTGCCAGCAGCATCATTGCTGCTAGTAGCATTGTTGGAAGAATCTGTATTGTTACATGCAATTACAAATAAACCAATACCTACTACTACATATTTTTTCATACGTTATTAAACGTTAAATCTAAAATGCATTACATCCCCATCTTTTACAATGTATTCTTTTCCTTCAATTCTTAATTTACCATTGTCACGACAAGCAGCTTCACTTTTGAATTTAATGTAATCATCAAATGCAATCACTTCTGCTTTGATAAATCCTTTTTCAAAATCTGTATGTATCACACTTGCTGCCTGTGGTGCTTTCCAACCAGAACCAATTGTCCATGCTCGAACTTCTTGCACACCAGCTGTGAAATAAGTCTCTAATTTCAATAATTTATAAGCAGTTTGTATCAATCTATTTAAAGCAGGTTCCTTCATTTGGTATTCTTCCATAAATAAAGCCTTGTCATCTGGGTCTTCCATTTCAGAAATTTGGGCCTCAATATTATTACACATCACAATGACTTCGGCACCTTCTTGTTTTGCCATTGCCACCAATTGTTCAGAAAAGGCATTGCCAGTATGCATGGATGCTTCATCCACATTGGCTACATACATGACAGGTTTAGCAGTCAATAAAAAGATATCCGCAATGGCAGCATGATCCTCCTTTGATAAATCTAAAGAACGGATGCTTCTTCCGTCTTCCAAATGTGCTTTACACTTTTGTAAAACTTCTAATTCCACTTTTGCTTTCGGGTCTGTTTTAGCCATTTTCTCCGAACGTTGCATCTTTTTTTCAACACTATCTAAATCCTTTAATTGCAATTCTGTTTCAATGATGTCTTTATCACCAATTGGATTGATTTTACCTTCTTCTCTCAATACATTTTCATCTTCAAAACAACGGATCACATGAATAATGGCACTCACTTCTCTAATATTTGCCAAAAATTTATTACCCAATCCTTCACCCTTGCTAGCGCCTTTAACTAAACCTGCGATATCTACAATTTCTAATTGAGTAGGTACCACTCTTGTTGGATTAATCAATTCGGCCAATTGACCAATACGGGTATCGGGTACATCTACTAGACCAACATTTGGTTCGATGGTACAAAAACGATAATTACTTGCTTGTGCTTTTGCACTATTACTAACTGCGTTAAATAAGGTTGATTTGCCAACGTTAGGTAAACCCACAATGCCTGCCTGTAAAGCCATGTTATTTTAGATTGTTAAGGTTGCAAAAATACAATTCTAATCGCAAAATGGGCTATATTAGTACCATAAACAATTAGATATGGCATTGAATATCATCTGGAT
>CAIZLI010000298.1 GCA_903933765.1 uncultured Bacteroidota bacterium | reverse complement strand
GCTATACCCATCATCTTTAACACGACAATGAATGTTGCCAATCATTGGATCGAATTTGACCAATTCGATATTTTTTAATGCAAAAATGCGTTTACCACGACGTATCACTTCTTCAGTGCCGTAACTATATATATGTTTAACAAGATAGGGTAGTGCCATAATTAAAAATGCAAATTACCCTCTCCAAAAAGGGCAATTTGCAAATGTACAACTTCTTGGGCTATTTTAGGGAAAAACTAACCGTGGTTTACCAAAGCGCCGCTTTTGAAAATTGGTAAAGAAGGGGCAATATCCTTGGTGACACAATACTGCATATCGTCTTCTAAGCCGTAAGCCGCCAAACGATGCCAATGGGTCACCGTTTTAATATATTCAGATAAATTAGATTTGTTTTGATTATACAGTTGATTGGCCATAAAACTGCTGTCGCAATGAATGGTAAAATGGTCCTTTATTTCCTCAATCACTGCACCCGCAAATAATGCATCTTCTATATTAAAACGATTCTTCCATCCAGAGCAACCCAAAATAACGGGTGCATTTTGTGCTTTCAAAAATTCCACCACTTTCGTCAAATTTGGGAAAGACCCAGTGATGATTTCTTTTGCGCCTTGATTCAATGCCATATGCAACAACTTGGTACCATTGGTTGTCGTAATCACTAAGGTTTTATTTTCAATAAATGACCTTGGATATTCAGAAGGAGAATTACCATAGGCTAAACCAGGAATAATTTTTCCATCTCTTTCGCCTGCAGTAATCCCACCCGTTTGTTTGCCCATCTCGATACAATGCTCCGCAGAATCCACTGGGATGATTTTTGTCGCCCCATTGTACAAAGCAGTCGCCATGGTGGATGTCGCTCTAAAGACATCAATAATCACTACAATACTGTCTTTTATTTCATATAGTTCTAATAAAGACGGCGTAAGGATTGTATGTAAAGTTGGTTTCAAAGTATCGTTTGTTTGCATAGGCGGCAAAGATACAAATTGTACCGATTTATTCTGCCTCTTTTGTGTTTTTTTGCTTGCTCAACAAGAGGATTTCATTCAATACAATTTCTGACACTGTTCTTTTTACATCTTGCTTATCGGTATAGGTATTGTTCACCAAACGGCCTTCTATAGCAAGCTCCTGCCCTTTTAGTAAATTTTTTTCGGCATAGTCTGCGAGTTTGGACCATGCAACTAAATTAAACCACTGGGTATCATCCTGCCACTCCCCTTCTGCATTTTTAAATCCATCATTGACGGCCAAACTTAATTGAGCTAACTTTTTATTTTCGTCAAATACTTTGATTTCAGGATTGGCGCCTAAATGTCCAATCAACTGTACTTTGTTTTTCATTCCTTTCATAACGGTAAATTTATTTGATTTCAAAAATGCAACTTAAGTACAGATGATTTTCAAGTATTTACCGCATCAAAAAAGGGGGCGAAATGCCCCCTATATAATTATTATAATCATCAAATTATTTAAAAGGAAACTTAACCACTTTTGCTTTTACCAAAGTATTTCTGATATCAATAAAGAGCTCTGAATCAACTGCAGCATGGGCTGTAGCGACATAACCTAAGCCAACCGCCTTGCCTAAACTTGGCGCCTGCGTTCCTGAAGTCACAATACCCATCGCATCACCTGCAGCGTTTTTAATCACATAATCATGTCTTGGAATACCACGATCTATCATTTCAAATCCAACTAATTTTTTTGTGACACCAGCTGCTTTTTGGGCTGCTAAATTTTCGGAGTTGGTAAATGCTTTAGTGAATTTTGTAATCCAACCTAATCCTGCTTCTAATGGACTTGTGGTATCATTGATGTCATTTCCGTATAAACAGAATCCCATTTCTAGTCTTAATGTATCTCTTGCGCCTAATCCAATTGGCTTTAAACCAAATGCAGCTCCTGCTTCAAATAATGCATCCCAAACTTTGTTGGCATTGTCATGCACATCTTCAAAATAAATTTCTACACCACCCGATCCTGTATAACCCGTTGCACTAATTAATACATTGTCTATACCCAACAACTCGCCTTTTACAAAACTATAATAAGGCAGATTCAACACATCCATCTTAGTCATCGTTTGTACAATCTTAGTGGCATTAGGACCTTGTACAGCCAATAGTGCAGTCTTAGCGCTGATATTATGCATCTCTACTCCTTTGGTATTATAACTGCTAATCCAATTCCAATCTTTTTCGATATTAGATGCATTCACAACCAACATATATACTTTGTTCTTTTCTACACAATACACCAACAAGTCATCAACGATTCCACCTGTGGTGTTTGGCAAACAACTATACTGCGCTTTACCATCTTCTAACACAGATGCATCATTACTTGTCACACGTTGAATCAAGTCCAATGCATTTTCTCCTTTTAATACAAACTCGCCCATATGGCTCACATCAAATACACCAGCGCTATTTCTTACGGCGGCATGTTCATCATTGATCCCTGTATAACTAATCGGCATATTGTAGCCTGCAAACGGCGCCATTTTTGCACCCAATGCAAGATGCTTATGGGTAAATGGGGTATTTAGTATTTCACTCATCTTGAATAAATTTGGACAAAGTTAACTAATAAATACAAACGCCCTTCTAGAAAGAAGGGCGTTTTATCTTCACCAAATCAACAAAAAATCGTTTTAATAAGTAAAGCGCTGAACCAATAAGTGCAACTCCTCTGCTTTTTTAGCAACAGCAGCCACTTTGTTTAAACGAGATGGCGTCTGGATTGCAATTTGTTGCTTCTTTTTAATATCTGTTGGATTTTGTTTTGCCCTCGTTTTTTCCAAATTTTGTTCTAAATCTTCTCTGTCTTTTTTCAATTTTTGCAATTGTTCTTCCATTTCGTCGATCGATTCATTATCATTATTGTCATCATTGTCATAATTCGATTTATCAAAATCAGATTTGATTTTTTCTAAACCATCCACAGTCATTCTATACTCCACACCTCTATCATAAGAAAAGGATTCGTTATCCCAATTTTCATTCCATTCGTCGACCCAAGTATCATCACCAAAGTCATTGATCGTTTCTGTTCGAATACCACGATGGTTCATGTTGATCGTAGTTTGAGACCAACCTTTATTGGTGATCTTAAATCGCTTCCCTACAGGCACAGCAATGGTCATGATCACATGCTGGTTTCT